>JBJXFS010000068.1:0-29219 GCA_046155625.1 Verrucomicrobiales bacterium
ATCACCAACTGGTCGCCCTGCTGCGCGCTGAAGCTCCAGTAGTCGTTGTCCTGATACGGATCGATCGCCCCAAGCGCAACCGCGCTCGTCCAGAACCCGCTCCCCGCAGGATCCTCAATGAGCGGCAGCACCGTCGCCGAGGCCAGCTCGTTGTTGGGTTCCGCTTCGTTGGCGATGGGAATAACTGCGGCGTCCGCGGCATCGACAACGTCCTCGTCAAGTGGAGCTGGTAAAGCAATACGCGGCTCATCGGCCTCGGCCGCCTCATCGATTTCGAACGCCACGCCACTCGCACCCACGACCGTGACCCGCGTCAAAATGGCCGCACCCCCCGAGATCCACACGCCGTCTCCGGCCACTTCCCTGACCGTCACATCGCTCAGGGTTGGGCTCGCTCCATGTACGGTGATCGCTCCCCAGTCCTCGTCGCTCCCGGCATAGCGCACCTCCACGTGATCCAAGATGGAGGCGTCCGACCCGTCGTCGAAATACAATCCATTCCAATCTCCACGCGAAGGCGAAGACGTGCCCGGGCCGGACACATCTTCGCCCAAACTGTCGTCATTCACTGACGTAAAGCTAATCGGACACTGGTCATCGCCGTCGGCAGAGAGCGACCCGCGCGCGAGGAGGTACCTTCCCTGACCAAATTTGACGACCGTGCCGGGTGTGATGGTGAGTGTCGCGCCGGGCTGGATGGTGACGTCGCTGGTGACGTGGATCGTCCCGCTCCACGTCTCGTTGGCCGAGAGCTCGCCGCCGACTTGGCGCACTCCGGGTGCCAAGCATGGCAGTTCGTTAGCGGCGACCATCGGACCGTTTTCGTCGTCGCCCGGGGAGGCGGCGACGAGCCGAGCTCCGACTTCGTCGCTGCCGGGTTGATCGGACAAAATGTCCCCCATTTCGGTTGCCTCGAGGAGTTCGGATTGGGCGAATACTTTCTCGATCTCCTCGGGTGCGGCGACGGACTCGACCGTGGGAGGCGGCTCAAAATGCGGATCGTCCGGCACGTCAAACAGACTGGCTGTTTTAGAGGCGGGCATGTGGGCAAAACCGTCTGCTGGGGCGCCCTGGCCTGGCGTGTTTTGGCCGTCGGGAGCGCCATTCTCGTTCGCGGTGGCAGGGTTGGCTGGTGCCAGCTCGACCGGTTGTTCGATGCGCTGCTCGTGTGGATTGGGGACTGCAGCGCCGGCGGCCACCGCGGTCACCGCCGAGAGCAGGATGCGCGGCTCCAACGCCTCGAATTCGAACGGTTGGTTCAGGCGTCGCCCGGGTCTACGCTTTCTTTCGCCCAGCAACGCCACCGTTTCCGGCACGGACCAGAGTGAGTCCGTGCAGGTGCCAAGAGTATATTCAACGCTGTAGGCCACCGAAAGCGGGTGGGTGGTTTTTCCGAAGGTGTGGCGTGTTCTAATCGATCCGCGGATTGCAGTAAACAGAATAATGATAAAGATTTCCGAAGTAATTTGGAAATTGTGCTTCGTAGGATTCGCGGAAGCCTGGGGAATATGAGACACGCCGATCTGGTTGGACTGTTCGGGAATGTCCACAATGTGGAGCTCCACTCGATTTAGAAAAGGAAGTGACCACAGTGGAAGACGCGCCGGCGCAACCCGTGCGTGTTATCAAACGGTTTGAGGACATGCGCCGCCGCTGACATTTTTGCCATCGCATACCGGTGTCTATCAGCATTCGACACGCCGCGCCAGCGCGTCGAACCGGGAAACCTCCTCCAGCGTGGTCGCTCTGTCCTGAAAGACCCGCGCCATCCGATCTATCCGGTCCTTGAAGCCTTTCTCGCGGAGCCTCGAAAACTCGGCTGACTGAAGGTGGGATTTCAAGTAGAGCGTGACCAAGTCGTCGAGCATCTCGAATCCCAGCAGAAAATTCCCCAGAACCCCGCTCCAAATAATGCAGTCGCAGAAACCCGGCGGGCTCCATCCCTCTGGCAAGCGGGCCCGGAGCACCTGTCGGAGCGTCGGGCGACGAAGGGGAAGGCGTTTCACTTGTCATGGACAGCAGTTGTCAATGGTTTGCTGAGGCGGGGGCCGCACCCTCACACCCACTCCGCACACAGCAACTCCGCCTGCGCCAGCACCGTTTTCATCGCCTCCTCCTGCAAGTCCGGTGGGTAACCGTGTTTGTTCAGGATGCGCTTGACCATCACCTTGATTTTCGTCCGGGCGCACCAGCTTCGTTTCGCACCCGAGGTTTGCCGGCGTGTCCTTTATATTCCAGGCTTCGTTAGCACGCGGCATGAGGAGAGGTGTTCAACAAGCCGCAATTGTCGATCCCCGAGCGGGAAAGGGAGCTGCTTTGACGCCTCCCGCACTCCGATTTTGATCAAGTCCGGTCTGGCTGCTACAAGCCGCCAAAGGGCTAGGGGTCGCAACTTGAGAAAGATGGGAAGGGATCATGGGTAGGGACGCTGGTATGTGATTATGGACATTATGAGTGGTTTGAATGGGATGCAATTCCAAAGCCTGCGGAATCCGCCGCCGGCCCGACCCAACGCCACAGGGTCGCCCTACCAGGCTTCCCGGCCTCCCTATTCTTCCCACGGACCACGCGCATCACGAGTCCCCGTGCCATGAGCACCTTCATCACCTCATAAGCCCCACTCGTGGCAAGGCCCAGCCTTCCCGCGGCGTCATCAAAGCTCAGGAAAAAGGTGAGTGGTGGATTCCCCCTGGCCTCAGCGTCCTTGGCTAGGGCCAGCGAGATGCGTACGGCCGCCCGTTGGGAGGAGCTGCGGAGATTCAAATAGCTGAGCCGTAACTCCGAAGGAAGCGCCTTGGTAAATTGATCTCCAACGTTCCTGAGATGCGCTCGGACCTCCTTCTTGTGCTGCTCCCGCGAATCGTTCCACAAGGCGGCATTATCGTCATAGAACCGCATGAGGAGCGCCACCGCCACCTCCTCGGCCACGGCATGGTAAAGAAACGCGCCGGCCTTTACGACGGTCTCATTGCGGCGATGGGGCTCTGGCCGGATGCGCCGGGTGATAAATCGCTCGTACAATTTCGCCAGTTGGAGCTCGCGAGGAGGCGTTTCGATGCTTCGCCCCCCATCCCGAATCCCCCCAGTTTCACTGGAGGCAGAAGAATCTGCATTCACCTCTGCCTTTCGCTCTGTATTCACCTCTACCTGCCTTCCATCTGAGGAACGACACAAGCCCTTACCAACTTTCGCGCCGACAATGTTTTTTTGCACGGACGAGCCCTCTCCAAGCCCCATTCGGCAGCTCCGCAGGCAGAATTCCGCGGCATTTTCCCCGCCCATGCGCCAGGAATCAGGCCATCGGAGAGCGCCCAGCGGGATCGGTAGTGGGGGGGCTTCAACCAGAAATCGGTAGTCCGTTCCAGAAGGATGGCGACCTGCAATCACCGTTTGGCCACCACCACTCCGGAACTCACCCACCGCTGCGCCATCGGCTGTTACAATCCGGACGGTGCGCTCCGGGTACGGTCCGATCATGCGGAACCAGAAATTGCACCCTCGCTGCCCCTTTGTGGTGAGGGTGCCAGCAACCCAGGGGTTGAGCGCCAGGAACTCCGCCGCGGCCGCGTCGTGGTCCATGTCTACGCTGATGAGAGCGCCAGAATTCGGTCCGAGGGCGACCCCGACCGCTTCCGCCGCCAGGAGCTGAGCCTCGTGTGACTCATCACTCGAATCAGGAATGAGTTTCTGCCAGCCCTTGAGGCTCGGTTTCTTCTGGCCAGCTTGGATGGGGAGGAGCACCGCGGTTCCAAGCAGATGGCGAATCGTTGCAAGTGTTTCGGCATTCATGACGGGCACGGATTAAATGGCCTCCTGAGTGGCGTTGCGGTCGAGGGCTTCCAGCACTCGGTCGAGCCGGAATCGGATCGATCGGCCGGCGCGGATCACCGGGATGCGGCGGGCTTCCACCAGGCGGTCGACGCTCCGCACCGACAAGCCAAGTTGCTGGGCCAGACCGTGGCGATTGAGGAGTGCGTGACCGCTCCCCCGAGACCTCGGCTCGCGGGAGTGTGATCGGCCCGTTTCAAATGCCGCTCCCTGGGGATGCGGTCGGACATTGGGGATCGAATGTGATTTCATGTTTTTCATCGCGGGCAGCTGTGGGCAGCTGCCGTCGCGACGTGAGCATTGACCCCTCGCGCACCGGCTGTCATTGATGGGGCAGTCACACAGGAAATATCTGTGTGATTCCACTATCATTGACTTTTCACTCGCAGCGCTAGCGGCTCATTCACAGTCATTTGCCACTTCACAGCGCGATGAATGGCACGCCTCAACGCCGCGATTCTTCTATTCCCATCCTGAGTAATGTATTGGCTGTCTGCAATCCCAATGCGACTGAGGAAGCCCGGTTCCCACCTCAGAGCTTCGGCCACCGTATCGCCGATGCGCAGAGCTAGCGAATCGACGCTTAGCACCCAATCTCTTCTCGGACGAAAGCTTGCGCCGGACTTGAACACGAACCCATTCGGAAAACCGACTGTCCGGAG
This sequence comes from Verrucomicrobiales bacterium, assembly GCA_046155625.1. Lineage (GTDB taxonomy): Bacteria > Verrucomicrobiota > Verrucomicrobiia > Verrucomicrobiales > V1-33 > CAJBME01. The sequence goes on from JBJXFS010000068.1 coordinate 4,491, forward strand.
AATCTGAATCCATTCCTCTTCGCACTGTTGAACCTGCGTGCTCGCAAGCCGGTTATCAACGATCCACCACCACTGAATAGCGTTTGCCAGTCGGGCGCACCACTTTCCAAATGGAGTGCGCGGGCCACCGGAATTCCGTTTCGATGAGGCTCGCTGTGCCTTGCGAAATCTGGCGTTCGCTGACAAGCCGGGGAGGATGGTCTTCTCGTATTCAAAGAGGCGAACCAAACAGCCCGGGGAGAGCTTGTCGTCATCCTTGAGCGTCAGTCGCACAAGCGCCCGCATGGAGGCAAGGGCGACTTCCCCCAATCCGATTACGGGCGATTCGAATCCCAAGTTCGACTTCAGGGCGCGAGCCTCGTCCTCCAATCGGTCAATGATTTCCAGGACTTCATAGAGGCCCGCAGGTTCGCCTGTCCACAATTCCGCTTCGTCGCTCGGCTTCCCTCCACTTTGCGAAATTTTCTCCGGGACGGAATGCATCGCGATCGACCCGTCCTCCGCCCGCCCGCGCCCCCCTCCCCCCCGGGTCGGTTTTGAAGGCGGCGCGGATTTGGCGCCCGCACCTGACCGCTCCGGCCGGCCAGAGGGAGCTGCGACGGACTTTCCCACTGACTTCCCGGGCGCGGCGGCTTTCCTGACGGCTGGCACACCGGGACGCCGGCGGGAATTCGGTGGGAGCGATTTGCTCATGACTGCACGCTGGCGTCAATCAGGCCACCCGCAACCGTGCGGCGTCGAGCAATGCCGGGCGGTGTCATTTGCTCGCGTGCGCTTTGCGGACCACAGCCTTCCGCCCGCCCTTGCGGCTTGGAGTGAGGCTCCACCATTCCGCCGCGTCCACCGGCTTCACCAGTTCCCGGTAATGACCGAAGATCATTTTGGGCGACGAGTGACCCATTTCCAGCGCCAGGGCAGCCGCGTCCTTGTGGTGGGCAAGGTGGTAGCTGGCGAACGAATGGCGGAGGACATCGACCGGCCAGCGAGCGATTCCGGCCGCCTGCATGGCCGCCAGCCGGCGTTTCCGCTCGGTGCCAGGCACCGGGGCCACCGGCCCCTTGCGTGCCTTGTATGTGGCCAGGATGGCCCGCAGGTTGGCCGCCATATGGACCAGCCGCCGCTGGGCGGTTTTGCTGTGCGCCGCCTCCACCTCGATCAAGCCGGCCTCGAAATCGACGTGGCGCCATTCCATGCGCCGGATTTCCTCCGGCCGCAGGCCTGCAAACCCGCCGATGGCCAGGACTGGCCGCCAATCCTCGGAAGCGTGCGCAAGCAGCACCGCCATTTCCTTCGGGGTGAAAATGCCCGGCGGTTTGGCCACCACCTTCGGCTTGTCCAGGGCGGCAAAGGGATTCCGGGCCAGATACCCCCGCTTCACCCCGAATCCGAAAACGGCGCTCAAGTTGCGCATGAAATTCTCCCGCGATTTGGCGCCCACCCCGAGCGAGTCGAGGAACTCCACCGCTGTCTCGGGTGTCACGTCGCAGGCGGGCGTGTCCGACCCGCAGAATTCCTCCAGCCGCCGCCACCGCCGCTTGGCGTCGCCCCGGTAAAACTCGCTCGCCCCATTCGTCTCCCGATCCTTGAGGAACGCGGCCCCGAGCTTGCTCAGCGCCATCGACGCCTGCCGCGCCTTATGCTGGCCGGCGTGCGCCGCCACCACCTCCGCCAACGTGGCGCCGCTCGCAGCCAGCGATTCCCGGGCGCGCACATATTCCCGCACCGCCTCCAGCAACCCGACCCGCAACGGCGCCAATTCCTTCTCCGCCCGGATCGCGTCCTCAGCCAGGGCGCCGCCGATATGCGCCGCCCGCGCCCCCAGGTTGCTCAGTTGCAGCTTGAGCGTCGCCAGCCGCGCCTTGGCCGCCGGCTCGTCTGCGAAATACTCCCGCTTTCGCACCCCGGAATCGTAATATCCCACCAGCTTCCACCGCGTCGACTTCACGGTGCGGATTTTCTCCCGCCCGTCCGGCATCGTAACCACCACCCGCCTCCGAATCGTCTCCGGCCGCACGTCGAGCACCTTGGCCCGCCGCCGCGACCGCTTCACAGCGAGTCCCCCCGCGTTCTCGACTGGCCCGCTGTCTACTCCTGTGGCATCATTGGCATCGTCTGGCAGTTCCATGCAGCGACCATAACTTAAATGGCCCTTAAATGGCAATGACTAAATTGGCCCCTATCGCCACTTTGTTTATATCTCATTTATTTCCTGTGTTTTACATCACAGACTAGCCACAACTCCGAAAGGACCGGAAAATCCTTGATCTCCAAAGAGCACTGGATAACCAAATAAACGAGCTCGATCGCCTGCGGAAAATGCTCGAGGAGGCTCGGCTCGAAGCACAGGCCGCCTCCGCCAAGTCGCGCGAACAGATCCTCGCGCTCGAAATCGAGCTCGCCAAAACGCGGGGCCAGCGTTGAACTCCCTCATGCCCGCCATCCCGCTGGCCATGCCCACGGCTGCCGCCCTGACCGGCGCGGAAAACCTCCCGCCCGCGGGGAGCGTCGTCGACTTCACCCGGCGCCTCGTCGCCGCCGAGGACGCCGCCTGGTCAGAGGCCCACGCCCGCTACGCCCACCGGCTACTTCGTTATCTGCTGGTCGCCACCCACGGCGACGAGCAGGCGGCCCGGGATGCGCTGCAGGCATGTTTCGTGCGCGCCGTGCGACATATCCGCATCTTCCCGACCGAGGAGGCGCTGTGGTGCTGGCTGACGCTGCTGGCCCGTCACGCCCTGGCCGACGCGCGCCGATCCACCGGCCGCTGGAGGCGGTTCCTCGACCGGTGGAAACCCCTGGCGCCCGATGCCTCCCACCCGATTCAACCCGACCCCCTCACCGAACATCTCGCCTCAGCCTTGGCCACCCTCGATCCCCTTGAACGACGCCTGCTTGAAGAAAAATATTTCGACGGAACCAGCATCCGCGCCCTGGCCCGGGAAGCCGGTACCACGGAAAAAGCCGTCGAATCACGGCTCGCCCGCCTCCGGGAAAAACTGCGCGGCCGGCTACTCGAAACCTTGCGCCAGGAAGCCTCACGCCCATGACCCCACCCCGCCGCCATCCCCCCATCGATGACTCCCTGGTCGAGGACGTCCTGATCGACGAACCCCTCATGAGGCAGGCACTTGCCGCTTCCCTGCTCGCCACCCGCCAGGCCGCCGCCCAGCGCCGCCTTCGGAAGCGTCTCACCCAGGCCGCGGGAATGCTTGTCCTGCTCGCGTGTCTCGCCGTGGCCGCCAGCGGGTGGCACTGGCCGCGCGTCACCCCTCCCCCACTCGCTCACCAGCAACCACCCGCCGCCGTCCCGTCCTCACCCGTCGCCGCCTTCGTCTCCGTGACCACACGCCCGGAGTGGGCTCCTTCCACCGTCGCCACCACCCCTTTGCCCACCGGCCTTCTCACCACCTCGACCGAGTCCGTCACCATCGTCTCCACCCGCGCGACCACAACCCCTTACTCCTTGGCCACCGAAGCCGATCTGTTCGCGGCCGCCGGATCACGACCGGCCGCGCTCCGCCGCCATCCCGATGGCACCGGCCACTGGGTGTGGCTCGATAGTCCGGCCCGCCCCCGCTGATCCAGCACCGTGCCAGCCAACTCGCGGCCCGGCGCAGCAAGCCCCGACGTCCTGGATCGGATGGCGTAATGAATCCAGGACACCCACCAGTCGGCGGGCCACCGAACGCATCGGACCGAATCGCCGCCGAAAGAGTGGGTGTCCAGGAAGCCCGCACGCTCCATGAGTTTTCGTGATTTTTGTGAATTTCGTGGTTGTTCAACCCCAAAAGGGACATTGGAACCGAAAGTCACGAAACACACAAAAATTCATTGGGTTAGGACAAACGACCTCCTCATCCATCAGGTGGATTGTGATCATTGGGCAAGGCCTTGGTTTTTCGTGTGTTTCGTGCTTTTCGTGGTTTCCAACCGGGTTTTTAGGGCACGGCGGTCCGGTTCCTCTGAGTTACCTGATCGGTGCCCGGGTCCCATCGCATCCTCGCCACAAACGTCGGAGCCTCGGACCCTCGATCCAGGGTGAACTCAAGGTCGAACTCGAGCCCCCGCCGGTTCCACTCAGGCTCTCCTGCGTGAAATCCTGCCAGAAATCGAATCTCCGCTTCGTGATGGCCGATGGCCGCGAGTAGTTCCCGCCTCGTCAGCGGCCTGAATCCGCCCCGGTGACGCCACAGCCACAAAGTCGACTCCCGTCGGTTGAGTAATATCCTCAGTGCCACTGCTTCATCCTTCGGATGCCAGACAGCCTCCGGCCGGACCGCGCGATTGAGCAGCTTCGGGGCAAACCCGAAGACCATGTCCGCATCATCCGATATCGGCCAGCCGAGCAGTTCTTCGGTCTCCGTCCGCGTATCGATCAGGCAGGGAAGCCCCCGGCGCTCATAGATCACCCACCGGCGATTTCGACTCACGCTGACCATTGGACTCAGATAGTCCCGGGTGAGCAACGCCCGAGCCCGGAGCGCCATATTCACCAAACCCTCATCCGGCCCTTCGAAATACGGTTTCAGCGCAGCCAGAAATGCGGGCGTCCGGTCCTTCGAAATCTGATGCCAGCGGCTTCCAATCGCGCGCGCCGCCAGCCTCCGAATGCTGTCCCCTTCCATTCGAAGCGCCGCCAGGCAGGCATCAGGGATCCGCGGGTCCAGCGACGTCTGCAGCGCGCCGATCGCCTCCCTCCGAACCGCCCTGTCCGCGCTCCGCACCTGAACCAGCCACCGCGTCACATCCTCTGCGTCTTTCTCACCTTCGCCGAACAAGGGCAGCGCCCACGCCACGGCAAGCCAACCAACGATCAGCAATTCTTTCTTCAAAATGACATTTTTCATATTTCCAAATCGTGGACACGCATTCTCTGCAAGCCCTGCCAGTCGCAACTCAAGGTCAGGCGGATGGCGTGGCAGCTAGGCGGTAAAAGCGCGTGGTTTTTCCCGATGTGGAGGCGCGGTAGGTGGCGGTGGATTTTCCGCCGGGGAGGTCAGTTTGCTCGTGCAAGACGGCCCCGTCGCCAGCGCGGGTCCAAGCGCGGAGGTCTTCGGATTGCTCGATGACGAGGGCAACGCCCGCTGCCCGACGGTCGAAGCCGAAACGGAGCAACGTGAAGTCCCCCGGCACGCCCTCGACGGTGAGGCGCTGGCTCGTGGCGGTCAGCGTGGGCGCGTCGCCCGCCACGGTGTCGGACGAGCCGAGCGCGTATTCCAACCAGGCGTAAAAACCATCGCAGTCCGTATCGGCGGCGGGATTTCCCGAGAAGGCCGGGAGTCCATCCTCGCCGCCGGGCGAGCCGCCGGGCTCTGCGCTGGCGCGCCAAGCGGAAGCAAGCTCGAAATTGATTCCGGCGCGTGGTTGGGAAAGGGTGAGCGAGAAGCCATCGCCATCCGCGGCAGTGGGCCAGGGCTCGCGGTCGTTGTAGGAAAAAACGGCGATGGGCGTCGTGCCGTCGGCGGCGAGCAAGAGCAACTGTTCGCCGCTGTTGCGCAGCGAAGAGTCGTTCAAGAACTCGCCTGCGATGGGCAGCGGCAGGAGTGAAGCGTAACGCCGCTCGAAGGCCTGGCGGTTTTTTACGACCAAGATCCGGGCTCTCGGCGCCAGAGCGGCTCCCGTCAGGAAGGCGAACTCCACGCCATCGCCAAACGCCACACCGGCCAGGTCCACGGTGGCGTCGGAAACGTTGAGCAGCTCGATGAACTCGAAGCTGTTTTGGTCGACTACGCCAGGCTGCCCCAGCTCGGCCTGGGTGGGCGGCGCGGGGTGGTAGTGGACTTCGCTGACGACGAGATTTTGCGCCGAGGCGGGCACGCCAACGATGAAGGTAACCTCGTTGAGCGCGGACCACTTGCCGTCGACGAAGGACCGCATTTTGATCGTGGTCGTTTGGTTGATGGTGATGGTTCCGCCAGCTGGCGATAGGGCCACGGGATTGACCGCGCCTCCCACCAGGCGGGGATCCGAGCCGTTGGTCGTGTAGCGAACGCCTGCCGGCGGGGAAACTGTGACGACAGTGCCCGCGGGCACGACTCCGCCTCGGGGGATGCTGAACTCCGGTGGCAGCGCCACTAAGCTACTCAAGAATTCAGTACGGCCTTGAATGAACGAGAACACCGATTGCGTGGCCGATTCCCATGTCGATTTGTCAAACGGCGGCTCAGAACGCGCATCACCCCAGCGCGCGGCTTCAGCGATGATCATCGGCTCGATCTCATCTTTGCGGAATTGAAGGCGCGCACGGCACTTGGCCTCGGTCAAGGCGCCGCCGTGGGCGAGGTGCTTGTAAGCCCGGTCGTTGAAGCGCACCACATACTCCGGCGAAGTATTGCAATCGACGTGCAGAAAGTAAGGGTTGCTGCGTTCAAAGCTGTCGATCTGCGAAGTGTCGCGCTCAAAGATGAACCAAGGCGGACCGAACCCCATCGAGTGTTCGGCGTCGTGGCGGAAAAACGAGAATCCGCGGTTATCGGCGACGGCGTTTCTGACCGCATACCAATTGTTGGAGGCGCCGATGAAGCCGATGGGGCCGTCCGAGTCGCCCGTGTAGGCCGTGCAGAGCATGTAGTCGATCAGGTTATCAGCATCGAGGAGGACCGGCAGGCTCGAGTCGCGCGTGCCGTCGGGTTTGAGGCCCTGCGCTTTCATGAAATCGCCAGCGCGGGCGGCCTGCCAAAGCTTGCGCCAATCGCCTTCAAGATTGCCGTCGGTCGCCTCGGTCGTGTAGCCGCCGTCGAGGCCGGACGATTTGATGGCGTCATAATCTTCATCGCGCCCTCCGAGGTAGGTGGCGCCAAAATAGGCCTCGGCGCGCTCCTGGCTCTCGTAGACGCCCCAGTAGTGGCCGTTGATGAAAAGGTGGTGGCGCCGGGAGCGTGTGTAGGGCTGGCCCATGTCGCGCTGGGTGTCGCGGGAGAAAACGTCTGTCAGTTCGGTGTAGCGGGAATCGCCATCCGCCGTCCAGGAGTAGTTTTGCTGGCAACGCAGGTCCATTTTCCCAAAGCGATTCGCACCCTCGTCGCCGAAAAACGGAAAGCGTAGACGCCCCTCGTATTGGCTGCTGAAAAACAGGCGCCAGGCGTGCTTGGGGTTGCCTGAGCCTCGCCGGAAGCCGCCGCGGATGCGCATGCCGCAGTCGATTTGAACCGTTGGGCCACCCTGCGAATCCAGCCACTCGAAGGACGCCGGGCGCTCGGTGCCCTCGCCGTGAGCGCCGCCGGTGTTGTTGACTTGAGCGAAATCTTCGGCCCGCATCGTCAGGCAAATGGCGGTGGCTGAAGCGAGCGAGTCCTTCACTGCGGCGGCTCCGTATTTATTGATGATCTCCGGGTCCATACCGTAACTCGTGCTGGACGGGAAGCCGGGGGGAACCGCGCCTCCGGGATTTTGCCTGGCTACGTCGTCCAGGAAAAGATAGGTATGCGTATCCACATTCGTGGCGAGCAGTCCATCCTTGTAGGCGATGGCGCGCACGGGCGTCGTTCGCGAAATCGGAATCGGCCCGGTGTAAACGGTCCCGTTCGACGTTGTGGGCAGTGTGCCATTGAGGGTGTAGCGAATCGTGGCCCCCGGCGTAGTGGTGGTAATACTTAAATTGAAGGCCTCGCTGTGGTAGCCGCGGGGCACGCTGAAATCCGTATCGCGCACGTAGTCGGGGAAGCCAACGGCGTTAGTCCGGCCTGGCGACGGGGGGCTGAAAAACGCGGCGGCGGCATTGGCGTTGGACAGGCCGAACGAAACATCCTGCTTTTGCCGCGGGTAGCCGGTGAAGCCGCTGACCACCGTCTGCCCGTCTGGCGCGATGAGCAGAATAGACCCACCTTCCCGGCGCAGCTTGAAATTGGTGTGCCACACGCCGGTGGCCGTGACCGGACGCCGGTCTTTTCCCGAAGCGAAAACAAGGCGATACGCTCCCACCGCCAGAGGTGCGCCCGCTGGAATAGGCCACTTGTTTGTTATCAGCGGGTCATCGGTCAAAAAATGTCCGCCCAAGTCCACCGGCGCGGCGCCGTCATTATGGATTTCGACCCAATCACTTTCGTCAAAGTCCTCATCCACCTTTTCCGATTTGTCTCCCGGGTCGGCCAGGAATTCAGTAATGCGCAGCCCTTGCGCGCCCCCGGAATTCACCATGGCCATCAACGCTAGTAAAATGCAGGCACCGAAGATGATGTGATGAACGGAGGACGAAATGCAGGGCCGGGGACGATACATTTTGGCGATGGGGTCGTCATATTATATCATAAGAGATCGGGGCACGCAAAAACGTGAACCCCCATTCTCGGCCGGACCTGCCAGTCGCGATTCAGGACATCGATTGATCGTCCCTGCTCCCATCCCGCCCGGCCAGATCAACCAGCAGGCAAGGGAATTGGCCATCACACTGTCGAGACGCCTACCGACTCGGTTTTGGTACTTTCACGATGCCGATGACGGCGATCCAACATATTGCCCCGTCTGTGAGGAGCCACTTGGTACTTCCGTAGACTGTGGCGTGGGGATTTGCCGTCCCTGCCGTCTTCAGATGTAGGAGAGTCAACGCGCGGCACTCAACCCTCTGGGATGCCGTGGCGGACTTGCCAATTTCTACTTCAAGCCTTCACTCAGCGTCTGACGCGCCACCCCGCCCAGTGCGTGGGTGCGCTTTACCGTAGGCAGAAAAACATGTCCGACACACATCAGTTTCGCGGTGACGACGCGGAGATGAATTCCGCTATCGAGGAGGCGCGGAGGCGGTTGCCGGAGTTGCGCCGCTTGCTTGACGAAGATGCGCGTCGGTTGATTCCGACAATTGAAGGCGCACTCGTCAAAGCACGCTTTCAAAGTCCGATCACGCTCAAAATCGAGCACATGTGGATCGAGGACGCCCGCTTTGAAGAAGATAAGATCGTCGGCACCCTTGCGAGCGATCCTATCGATCTACCAGACCTCAGTAAGGGCGAGCGGGTATCGGTTTCGCCCGCCGATGTGACCGACTGGATTTGTCGGCAGGGGGGCCGCACGATGGGTGGCTTCACGGTCCGAGTCATGCAGCGGCGCGTACTGGATCCATGAGGCAGAAGGTGAATCCAGGACACCCACCAGTCGGCGGGCCACCGAACGCATCGGATCGCATCGCCGCCGAAACAGTGGGTGTCCTGGATCGTTGTGATGAACGACCATTCCCTCACCAGCCGGGTAAAGGACATTCATGAAGCAACGACTTGGCTATTCCTGATTTTCGTGTGATTCGTGGTTTCTATCCCTGTTCTTGGGATTTGCACAGACTTAAAAAGAGGAGAACTGACTATGAGCCATGCCTTTGTGAGCGAGCTGGAAGAGCGCTTTCTGCGTTACGTGCAAATCGACACCACGGCTGACCCAACTTCCACGACCGTGCCCAGTACGGCCATCCAGTTCGACCTGCTGAATCTGCTGACGGATGAGTTAAAACAGATCGGCGCACAGGACGTCCGCCTGACCGAGTACGGCGCACTTTTGGCAACCATCCCGGCGACCGTGTCGGCCGACATACCCACCATCGCCCTGTTGGCCGATGTGGACACCGCTCCCCAGTTCTCCGGCACCAGCGTCAAGCCCATCGTCCACCGCGGCTACAACGGCCACGACATCGTCTTGCCCGACGATTCCAGCCAGGTGTTGTCGCCCAACGAACTGCCTTACCTCAGAGATAAAATTGGCGACGACATCGTGACCGCCTCTGGCACCAGGCTGCTTGGTGCGGATGACAAGGCGGGCATCGCCATTATCATGGTTGCGGTGCGTCACCTGCTGCAAAACCCGGAGGTGCCGCACGGCCCCATCCGCATCGGCTTCACGCCCGACGAGGAGATTGGTCGCGGGGTACACGCCCACTTGCCCGGCGATCTCAAAGCCGATTTCGCCTACACCCTCGATGGCGCCCATCGGGGGGAGATCGTCTACGAGACCTTCTCGGCGGACGCGGCCAAAATCACCGTCAAGGGAGTATTTGTTTTCAAGCGCTTCACGCGCACCGACTTTTTCCGTCTCATCACCTCCAAGGAGAGCCGCTCCCTGCCCCCCGAAGAAGTCACCCGCCTCCACTCCCTTCGCCAAACCGCCGTGCGCGACTGGGCCCGCCGCGTGCAGTATACCTTCACCACCACCCCGCTACCGCGGCGGCCGTGAGCCATGCGTTGCCGATTTCCGGTTGGCTTTCTGAACCAGCCGGGCCTTGTCCTCACACGCCGGCTGACGGATGATCGTTATATGGGCCTGTTCGATACCATGCACTGACTGCAAGCTCTCCCGATGGAAGGCCCCGACTGCGAAAAAATACATTCGCCAGGAGGCACGTGAGGTACGCCTCGGTTCAGAAGGGGCTTTCACCCGAAAGAGCTGCGATGCTCGCAGCAGTCCTAGAATACCCACGACTTCGGCAAAACCTGTAGAGAGAGTTCGGTATCGATGTGGGCAGTCATCGCGATTCGCTCGAGTGTCATGGCGTTCCTCGGCGAAATGCTTGATGGAGAATGAAAACGCCTTGGTCAGAACCGTTCTCCAGCCTTATGGCGCTTGACTTGACGAGGCTTCCGCTACTTTCGTCTGTCATCCGCCGAGATCGTGGTTTATAGCTCTGAGCGGTTCTTGGCAGCCCTTGCCAGTGAATACTCACGACAAGACATCCCTTCTAACGCCTGAACCGCCGCGAGCTCCAGCCGTCTTGCCAATGGTCCCTCAACCCGTAGTCGAAGCCCTCCGCCGATCAGGGGTCAGGTGTCCTTCGACGTTCTCTCACTCAACCCATGACGACGTACGAAAAATTGCGACCGTGGACGGCCATCCAGGCGTGTCGATGCGGAACGCTCACCGAGTTGCTGCTCGTCGACCTCATGACTGACAACCCGATCCATTGCGCCATTTGCCGTGGTGAGGTGGATCCTGAACGCCTGCCGTTGACGGACAATGAAGCCGAATCGATGGCTCGATGGTATTCCGTGGCGAGTGCCCTGTATCGCCTGTGGCTCGACTCCGGGGAATACGAAGGCTATGCGAAACAGAAACTCAGTGACCCGCACGGTCAGATCAACCAGCAAGCAAGGAAACTGGCGACCGCGCTGTCGAGACGCCTGCCGACGCGGTTCTGGTACTTTCACGATGCCGATGACGGCGATCCAACATATTGCCCCGTCTGTGCGGAGCCACTTGATACTTCAGTAGACTGGGGCGTGGGGATTTGCCGACCATGCCATCTTCAGATGTGAGGGTTAGCACGCCGCGGGGCGCCGCGGACATGGGACATTTCACTCTGATTTCACACCGGCTTCATCAAGACTTCATCGGGGCGGCTGAGGATGGGGCCGATGAAACCAATACCATTCATTCTTCTCGTCGGAAGCTGCCTGCTGGGGGTCGGTCGCGGGCTGGCTCAGACCGGTGACGCGGCCCCAACCGAAGTCGACAAGGCGACGGCCACGGTGCCCTATGCAGAAATGAAGCGGCTCCTGCAAGCGGAGGCGGTCCGCGAGGCGTTGCGCGTGGAGGGCCGGGGAAAACCCCCACCCGTCGCTGGCGGACTGATCGCGTCGATGTTCCGGCTCGATTGCGCTGGGGGAAAGGCGGCGGTGGAGGCGGAGTTTCGCGTCGAAAACTTCAGCGGCGAGTGGGAGGGCATACCGCTGATGGGGGCTGGCCTGGCGGTGGCGGGCATCGAGCCGCCGAATGCGCGGGTGCTCGCCCGGGACGGTCAGCTCTGTTTGATCACCAAGGAGCCAGGCCCGGTGACCGTGACGCTGCGATTCGTCCAGCGCGACATCGCCGTCGCCTCGACGGGCCCGGTGCTTGAGCTTGAGTCGCTGCCATCGGCGGTGAGCACCCTCCAGATTACCGGCGTGCCGGAGGATCGGGCGGCAACCGTCCGCGGCGGCAAGGACGCTTTTCCGGGCGATGCCCAGGGGATCTTCGCTTTGCCCGCCAATGGCGGCCGGGTTGGCGTGTGGCTGGAGGATTCGGCCAAGGTTGCCGCCGAAATGGTACCGCCCACGCCGAGCGAATGGTCACTGCAAAACGAAATTGCTGTGCGTCGGGACGATGGCTCGCTGCGCTACACAGTGCGCTGTCACCTTTCCGCGGCGGACGGATCCGGATTGACCGCGACCCTGGCGCTTCCCGCGGGAGCCAGACAAACCAAGGCGGAAGGCGAGGATCTCGCCACTTGGCGCACCGAGCGCGCCGAGGGAGGGGCGCAGCAGGTCGCCCTCGAATGGAAAGGCCGCGGCGTGCTGGAGCGCGAAGTCATCTTCAGCTACACGATGCCCCAACCGCCGCTCGACAGCGAGTGGAAGCTCGCGGCCCCGGCCGTGGCCAATCCCGATCGAACCCGGAGCCTGTTCGTGATCGCCGTGCCGCCGCTGTGGTCGGTGTCCGGACAAGGTCTGCGGCACCTGAGCCAGGGATCGGGCCTGTCACGCTGGCTGGGCGAAGCATTGGCCGGCAGTCCGCTGGCCGTCATTGAAGCGACGACGAACGCGACGGTGATGGTCAATCCCCTGCCACAGGTGACCACCGCCGACGGGACGGTGCAGCGCGCCCAGTACCATACTCGCATCGTCGCCGATGGGTCGTCGATCACGGAAGCGAAGATCGAACTCGAACACGAGGGGGCATCCCGATTCGCGATAGACCTGCCGGCCGACGGCTCGCTCCTGATCTGTTCGATCAACGGCCAGACCAGCAAGCCCATCGCCGGCGAAGGCCGAAGACTCGAGTTTCCGCTGCCTCCCGGCGAGGGCAAAGCGGCCAAAACGGAAATCGCCCTCTCGTTCACCGCCGCCAAGGGAAAGCTCGACGACGTCTCCGGCCAAGTGGGCGCGGACCTGCCGCTCACGCCATGGTTCATCCACGCGGTCGAGTGGACGCTCACCCTGCCCGACACCTACCGCATCAGCGCCGTGGATGGAAACGTCGAGTACGGCGGTGCCGCCAAGGCCGAGCACGAAGTCGTTCTCACCAAGCGTCTGTGTCGCGGCGAAGCCCCGACCGCCAGTCTCTTTTACGAAAAGAAGGGCCTCTGAAATCGCACTCTCCCGTCAACGCACCGAACCACCAACCGACATCCCATTATGACTCTCCTCCGTCTCGCCGCGATCGCGGTCATCTTCATCGGCACTGCCGTCGCGTGGATAATCCTGGGCACGGCCATGCAACTGCGCACCGGAGCGCAAGGAACACAGCTCGCCTCGGAGGTCACCACCGTTTGGGGACCGGCGCTGCGCCAGTCACATCCGACCGCCTATTACCGCTCTGCCGCCAGCGCCACCGGAAAGAAAGAACTCCAGCCCACGCTCAGCAAGGTCACCGTCGATCTGCGTTATGAGCCAAAACAACGCGGGCTCCTCTGGTACCGCACGTATGCGGCGAAATTCAGCGCCAACTACGAAATCACCAATCCAACGCCGGTGACCCAGACCGTGTACGTCCGGTTCGAACTGCCGACGAAGGAAGGCAGCTTCCACAACTTCTCGTTCACCGTCGGCGACGCGGGGAAGCGTGAGGCGCTGCCCGAAAACGGAGCGATCACCCAGGCCGTGTCGATCGCGCCGGGGGCGAGCGCGCCTGTGACCGTGGCTTACGATGCCCGCGGCAAGGACGCTTGGCGCTATGATTTTGGGAACAGCGCGCGGGTGCGGCAATTCTCGCTGCTGATGACCACCGACTTTGCGGACATCAGCTTCCCCGTCGGCACGGGATCGCCGACCCGGCGCGAGCGCGCGCCGGCCGGCGACGGCTGGACATGCGAGTGGAGCTACCCCGATGTGATCTCGGCGCCCGCCATCGGCATGGACATGCCGAAGGTGCTCAACGCCGGTCCGGTGGCATCGCGGATCGCATTTTTCGCACCGGTGTCGCTGCTGTTCTTTTTCGCGGTGTTGATCATACTTGGCATGAGGTGCCGCACCAGCCTGCACCCGATGAACTACTTCTTCCTGGCCGCCGGGTTCTTCGCCTTTCACCTGCTTTTTTCGTACCTCGTCGACCAACTCCCGCTCCTTCCAAGCTTCATCATTGCGTCCGTCGTATCGCTGGTGCTCGTGTGCGGTTATATCGCGGCCGTCGGTGGAAAGCAGTTGCTTTCCATTGCCGCACCGGCGCAGGCCGCCTACATGGTGTTGTTCAGCTACAGCTTCTTCTTCGACGGCCTCACCGGGCTCACCATCACCATCGGTGCAATCGCCACTCTCGCTCTGCTCATGATTGCGACCGCCCGCGTGAACTGGGCGGAGATCTTTAAATCCCGCAGGACTCTTGCCAGTGGCGGCGCCCCCACCGCCATGCCCCAAGGAACGTGATGTCCTGTCATGAAAGACATGCGCAGAAAGGCACGGTTTTCTTCGCGCGCGTCATCGCCGCTTTCTGGTGCCCTTTCAGGGCATCCCGTCCTCTTCCGATCCTACCCAGGGCATCGGCCGCTCGTGCGGCCTCAGCCCTAGGCTGCAATCTCGTGGCCCGTTGGGCCGGGAAATCCGCAAACTACCCGTCCCATTGTCGCGCTCGCAATAGATTGCCCGTCCCATTGTCGCACTTCTCTTCCGCATGTTCATGAGGCGGTGCCCTTTCGATCGATCACAATGCGCCAAGCACAGCAGCGGTCAGAATCTGACTCGGTTCGGCACCGGGTGACGACGATCTCATCGGCATTCAACGCGATATGCGCGCATGGCCCGAGGCCCCTCCACAGGTGGTGCGGGGGAGCAGCCAGGGTACCGCATCCATGGCGCTGGTTCGGGCGATTATTCCACGGCTCGTACCGCCAGGGCTCGAGCGGCGCGCAGCGGACAGCTTAAGTCCAGCCGGCGGAGCCGGCGGGAGCCGGATTGTCGTTTCTCCGAGAACCTCTTGCGATGGGCTTGGAAAACGGATTCCACAAAAGCCTGGCTCCCAATGACGGCGCCGTCGGTGAAGTACCTCACCCGGAGGCGCAAGAAAGCGACCAGGGGCAGCCGGCCTCCGGCCTTGATCACCTTTTGGATTTCTTCTTCGGTGAAGCCGCACTTAATCACGGCACCTTCGGCATTACGCACCTCCTCCCCTTTGCCATACAGTTGCTCTCGATACCACGCGAGTATCGTGGCGATGGGACTTTCGGGGGGCGCGGCGGGGGCGAGACCATCCGCATTCGGGTGTTCGGCGAGCCATCGAAAACCGGCTTGAGCCTCCGGACGACCCGCCGTGGCCTCGCCGTACCCGCTCCACCGGTAGTCCTTGGGGTCACTCACGATGCCAGCCCGTATCGGATTGAGATCGATATACGCGGCCATGCCCTGCACAGAGGTGCCGCTCTCTACGAGCGTGCTGCGATACCGGTCCTCCCACAAGGTCCCGGTTCGGCGGGTCGCCCGTGTGCCGTTGAACCACTGAGAGAACCGCTGCTTCAGCACCTTCATGAAAGAGGCCAGGTTCCACATGCGCTTCAACCACCGCTCCCTCTCCTCCTCGATCGCTGGCCAGTTATTTTGCTTCGCGCAATGGGCAAACCATTTTTCCAATTTGTCGGCCTGGGAATCGCCCAGCGTCGCCCGAACCAAGGCGACCAATTCCTCGTTGGTCGGCAGCACTTTCGGCCGCGGCGGCACTTCCACCAAAATGTGAAAATGGTTGTCCATGATGCAATACGTCAAGATGTTCAACCCATAAAGTTTGGCGTACAGGCGCATGTATTGGACGAATTGTTCTTTTTCGGCTTCGCCGAGCACCATGTCACGGTTCACGATCCGCGAAACACAATGATAAATGGCATGGCTGAAACCAGGGAGGGCGAGCAATCGAGGGCGGCGCATGGGAAGGGGAGCAAGGTGTCGCAGAGATACGGCGGGAACCGCCTTTATCTTTCATAGGGGGGCAGGTAGTTTATGAACGAATGCCCAACCATAGAGTGACAGGCAGAATAGTCCGATGCACCGAATGTCTCGCGCCATGCACCGTCAACACGGTGGAAAACGTCGAACCGCACGCAGAGCGAGACGCTCGATGGACGCGGCGAGACGCCCCGTCCGGCGGGCGGGACGCGCCGCCCTACCCGGGACCGACGTTCCAGTTTCATGAGGGGTGTGCGATCGGGTGGCCCTCTTTTGGTGAGAGCCCTTGTCACAGTGTCGTTCCGTGGCGAATGGGAAATGAAGGAGGGTACAAACTCCAGAGGGGCGACTTGTCGCCCCTCTCCAAAGCTCAGGATTATTCGCCTGTGAAAAAATCCGACGTGATGGATGCGGGATGCCACTTCTTAACTTTCTGAAGATTCGTGTCCATTTCGTGTGATCCCGGGTTCCAGCGTCAATTTTGAGGGAGAATGTTTGGCCCCCGGCAATTCGCTTCCCTATCGGCATCCGTCGATATGCTGAGTCCTGTCCCTAATTTCATGACGCCCGATTTGAATCCCCCTCCCCCTCGCCCGCGCATCCTCGTTGTCGAGGACGAGCCATCCATCGCGGACAATCTCGTCTACTCGCTGGACTCGGAGGGATTGAGTGCGGAGGTGTGTGGCACGGGGGCGATGGCGCTGCGGCGATTTGCCACCGAGGAGTGGGCGTTGGTGGTCCTGGATGTCGGACTGCCCGACGTCAGCGGGTTCGACGTGTGCCGGGAAATGCTTGCCCGGAAGAATGTGCCGGTGATATTCCTGACGGCGCGCGGGCAGGAGGTCGATCGCGTCGTCGGGTTGGAGCTGGGCGCCGACGACTACGTGGTGAAGCCGTTCAGTCCGCGCGAGTTGACCGCGCGGGTGCGGGCGGTTTTGCGACGCTCGGGCGGACGGGCCGGGGGCACGGAGGCGGCGGCGGCGGAGCCAGCGCCCGTGACCGCGCCGCTCGAAATCGATGACGACCGCTGCGTGGTACGCTATTTCGGCCAGACGCTGGTCCTGCCTCGTTATGAGTTTCGTCTCATCCGTGCGCTGGCGCGCCATCCGGGACGCGTCTATTCGCGATCCCAGCTCATGGATCACGCGTCCGACGAGCCTCAGGCGGCGATGGAGCGCACGGTGGACGCCCATATCAAGTCGCTCCGCGCGGCGCTTCGTTCAGTTCGAGCGGATTTTGACCCGATCCACACTCATCGCGGCATCGGCTATGCCCTCACCGAACAATGGCCGGAATCGCAATCCTAGGCCGCGGCCGTCATGTCACTCTCCGCCCGTCTGCTCTTCGGATTCGTGGTCATCGCCGCGGGGGGCTTCTATTTCCTGTCGGATCAGATCGTCCAGCGCGTCGAACGGCAGTACATCGAGGCCGTGGAGGAACCGATGGTCGATGCGGCCAACATTCTGGCCGCATCGTTGGAGCAGGACATCAAAGATGGGAGGCTGGATGTGGGGCGATTTGCCACGGCCTTTGATTCGGCCAAGCGGCGCGAGTTCGAAGCGCGTATTTACACGCTCGACAAATCGACCCTGTACCTCGACGCCTACGTCACCGACGCGAAAGGAATCGTGCTTTTCGACTCGATGAACCCCGCGGCGATCGGCGCGGACCGGTACGGAATGCGTGATGTCCGACTGACCTTGAATGGTCGCTACGGGGCTCGCTCCTCGCGCACGGACGAGGCCGACGACACCTCGTCCATCATGTATGTCGGAGCGCCAGTCCGCCACCAGGGCCAAATCATCGGCATGGTCAGCGTGGCCAAGCCGCAGCGCGCGATCTTTCATTTTCGGGACGAGACGCGGCGATGGTTG
Organism: Verrucomicrobiales bacterium; assembly: GCA_046155625.1. GTDB lineage: Bacteria > Verrucomicrobiota > Verrucomicrobiia > Verrucomicrobiales > V1-33 > CAJBME01. The sequence goes on from JBJXFS010000068.1 coordinate 22,183, forward strand.
CGCGGTCATATCACGCTGATCATCGCGGCGATGGTTCTGGCGTCGTATTTGCTCGCCCGGTGGGCCGCGCGTCCGGTCGAGCGACTCACCGAGCATGCCCGCGCCATCACACGCGGCGAACGGCCACCCACCCCAAGGCTCGCCGGACGCGACATGCGGACGCTGGGAGACGCCTTTGAAAAAATGCGCGAGGAATTGGAGGGCCGCGAGTATGTGGAGAATTACATCCAGACGCTCACCCACGAGTTGAAGAGCCCGGTGGCCGCCATCCAGGGCGCGTCCGAGCTCTTGGCTGAGAATCCGCCACCCGAGCAGCGGGCGAAATTCCTGGCCAACATCGCCACCGAAACCCGCAGGCTCCACGATCTGATTGATCGGCTGCTCGAGCTGGCCGCTCTGGAAAAACGCAAAACCTTGGACGACGCGCGCCCGGTCGACCTGACCGCCTTGGCGGCAACTGTAATCGATCGTCTCGCGCCCGTACTGCAACAACGCGGCCTGTCCATGGATTCGGAGCTGACCACACCGCTTCCCGTCCGCGGCGATGCCTTTCTCCTGGAAGTGGCCATCATGAACCTGCTCCAGAACGCCATCGACTTTTCACCCGCCGGCGCCACCATCGGCGTGCGGGTAGAGCGCGAAGGCGCCTTCGTGCGCTGCGTCATCACCGACGATGGCCCGGGCGTCCCTGACTATGCGCGGGATAAAATCTTCGATCGCTTCTACTCCTTGCCACGCCCTCAGTCCGGTTACAAGAGCAGCGGCCTCGGTCTCTGCTTCGTGCGCGAAATCGCCTCCCTCCACGGCGGTATCGTTACCCTGAAAAACCGATCCGAGAGTGGCGCCCAAGCTGTGCTCGAACTTCCCGCCGTGACCGGCGACCCCGCACGGCGATGATGTCTTCGAGTTCCAGGATGTCGCCGAATTAAGACACCCATCGAAAGCGGAAATCCTGCCCTGGCTGCCGGACCGGAGATTCCAAAAAAGTGGGTGTCCACTTTCGCTCAGGTGTCCTCTTTCGCTCACCGATAGGTGGTCGCAATTGGAGCCTGGGTGACTACAATCGTGGACACCTACAATCGTGGACACCCACTTTTCCGCGGGGCAATCGTCGACATCTGCCATTTCGCGAACCATCCTGGCTCCCTCCATTTCCCGGCAGCCCCTGAACCGCCACCAGCCATGACTCGCTCTGCCCGCTCCACAGTCTCCAGCCAACAAACTTCTCCTGAACCCTTCCGTGGGCCGGGCAGGGTGGCCCGGGTCGTGGTTTTCCTTGCGCTCGCCGGGCCGCTGGGTGCCGGAGCACTCGACATCAAGGAGACCGCGACGTATCGGACGATCCGGGCGGCCCTGGATGCGACACCGGCCATCGACACCCACGACCATCTTCCGCCGTTCGGGCAGATTCAGGGGCGGGTGGAGACGGAGCGGGGACCCGGCATGAACCTCCGATCGCTCTGGCAAAGCAGCTATTACACCTGGTTCAACCCGCTCAGCCCATGGCCGGAAAGCCGGCGGTTCGACGACTGGTGGTCGAAGGCGAAACATGACTTCGACAACGCCCGGGCGACGAGCTTTTACCGCTATCAACTGGCCGCGTTCACCGACCTGTATGGCGTCGACTTTGAGACCCTCACCGACGCGGACGCGGTCCGCCTGAACGACCGCATCTTCGAGAATTACCAGGACCCCCGCTGGATTTACGAAGTGGTGACGGAGCGTGCCAACATCGAACTGATGGTCATGGATCCGTATTGGAACCGGCTTGGCTTCGACCTCGAGTATCCCTTTGCGGCGCCGACGGTGAACGTGACGGCGCTGGTCCGGGGCGTCACGTCCCGGGATTTCGGGAATCCAAATGACTCACCGTACTGGTTTGCCGCGCGAAACAGCCTCCGGCTCGAGTCGTTTGACGATTACGTGTCCGTGATCGAGCAGATCCTCCTTCATGGAAAAGCCAAGGGTGCGGTGTGCCTGAAGGCAACGACAGCTTACGAGCGAAGCCTTGACTTCGAGAATGTCTCCAAGGAGCGGGCGGAGCGGGCGTGGGGGTCCCCGGCCGACCCACTCTCGTCGGCGGACCTCAAGGCGTTTCAGGATTACATGATGTGGCGGGTGGTCGAGCTCAGCGCCAAGCTGGACCTGCCGTTCCAGATCCACACCGGCCATGCCCGCATCCAGGGGAGCAATCCGATGCTCCTGGTGGACCTGATTGCCGCCAACCCAAACACGAAATTCATCCTGTTTCACGGCGGGTACCCCTGGATTGGGGAAACCGGCGCGATTGCCACCCGACACAAAAACGTGTGGGTCGACTCGGTCTGGCTGCCGACCATCAGCTACACCATGGGCAAGCGGGCCTACCAGGAATGGCTGGAAGTCATGGGCTCGAACAAGATTCTCTGGGGCGCGGACGCTCACCACGCGGAGGGCATCTACGCGGCCACCGAATGGACCCGCCGATGCCTGGCCGAGGCACTGGCGGAAAAGGTCGAGCGGGATGAACTTCGCCAGGACCACGCCCTGCGCATCGGCCGCCAGATCCTCCGTGAGAATGCCCTGGAGCTCTTTCCCTCATTGAAGTCGAAACTCTGGAAACACACAGGCGTGAAAATGACGCCCCCCGTCCCGGCGGGCCAATAAGTCCGCACGCCGACGCTGGACACCCATCGAAAGCGCCAATCGAGCCGCGGTCACGGAGCCGGTGATTTCGAAAAGTGGGTGTCCTCTTTCACTCTTGGATCGGCGAGGAGCGCCACATTTCGCAAGGGGCTGCCGCCCAAAGAGTGGCGGTCGTGCCGCCCAGTGACTTCGGCAGTCCGCCGCTCACGAAGCCAAACGAAAAAGAAAGTCGGATATCTTATCACATCAACTCATTAGAACAGTGTTTTTTAATTGACTCTATCGTCAAGGTTTTAAATCCGCGTCGGTGTAAAGAAAACCAGACAGATATCCAAACGGAGATATTTCGTTGATTCATAGCGCATCGAAACACAAAACCAGTCGAGGCACTGCCAATCAGTGTCGGAATCCTTTACATTTGGATCCTCTTGAGGCGACCAGAACTGAGCTCTTCACCTCGGTGCAAAAAATGCAGCAAATCCAACACAGGCGTAATCATTTAATATTTAGTTACATAGACAATGAAACACTACCTTGGCAGGCGCTGCGATCTGGAGTTGGCACGGAGTTTGCTTATATCTTCTTACATACTCCGCACTTGGGCGCAACTGGCGAGACCTCGGTCGAGCCATGAGCCCTCAGTCACGCCCAATGAACCACCATGAAGTTATTGGAAGTCCCACCTTATCTTTCTTTTAACCCCACAAACCACCCCTTGAAACCATGAAAACGTCCACCCTGCTCCTGACCGTCCTCCCAGCAGCTACCGCCCTTTCGTCGCAAGCACTGGCGGCGTCGATCACGTTAAGCGCCACTGTCCGCGACTTTAAGTACGATTCCACCCCAGGTGGACATCCGGATTTCGAATATACGATCGGTTCCGATCCTGGGATCGTCGAAACGACGCTCCCGGCAAGCAAAAAGCCGACCTATGCTGGCCTCGCCGGCAACCCGACGACGCATGGCCCGGCAGAATTCGACATGTGGTACGGCGGGCCGCCGGTAGCCGGAGTCGATCCGGGGATTGTCATCCCGACCTCGCTCACCCTCACGGAAACCGCTCCTGGAAGCGGGGTGTATGAGTACACAAATTCCGCCTACTTCCCAATCGACGGCCTCGGTTACGGAAATCAGTCACTCTCCCACAATTATCATTTTACCCTCGAGCTGCACACGGAGTTCACGTACCAAACGGGGCAGGAGTTCAGTTTCACCGGCGATGATGACGTCTGGGTGTTCATTGACAACGAACTGGTTATCGATCTAGGTGGCGTGCATGGCGCCATGTCCGCCACCGTGGACTTGGACACCCTGGGCTTGACCGATGGCGACACCTATGATTTCGACTTTTTCTTCGCCGAACGGCATACTTCGGAGTCGAACCTGAAAATCAGCACGAGTATCGTCCTGGAGGAGAATCCGCCGACGGTACCCGAAGGCGGCAGCCTGCTGATCGTATTGCTCGCCGCCCTTGGCGGAATGGTCGGATCGCGCCGCGTCAGTCTGCGACAACCGGCCGCCTAGAGTCGATTCTCCAAATTGCCAGACGCCGCTTGACGGATTAAGCGGCAGCGGAAGCGTCCAACAGCATGTCGAGGGAAAACAGGCCCTCACGCGGAGGGCATCTACGCGGCCACCGAATGGACCCGCCGATGCCTGGCCGAGGCACTGGCGAAAAGGTCGAACGGGATGAACTTCGCCAGGACCACGCCCTGCGCATCGGCCGCCAGATCCTCCGCGAGAATGCCCTGGAGCTCTTTCCCTCATTGAAGTCGAAACTCTGGAAACACACAGGCGTGAAAATGACGCCCCCCGTCCCGGCGGGCCAATAGGTCCGCACGCCGACGCTGGACACCCATCGAAAGCGCCAATCGTGCCGCGGTCGCGGAGCCCGTGATCCCAAAAAAGTGGGTGTCCTCAATCTCCCATAGAAGGCGGCCACGGCGCCTGGCAGGAATGGGGCCGAGGCGGTTCCAGACCCGGAGATCGTCGCTGGCTTCCAGATCGAATCCACCGGGCACGAGGGATCCTTCCGGCAGGACGATGATCACCTTTGCCGTCCGCACCGACCTGGAGGCGCGGGTGGGGATCGAAGACGACGATGGTGATGGGACCGGTCTGGACGACTGTGCCGTTCCGGCCCGTCGCCCGGGCAGTGAGGCGAAAGATGCCGGGATGGCCGGGCTTCCATCCCCGCCACTGGTCCGGCGGGGGCGGAAGCTCGCCATCCCAGGGCGTCGGGAGGCGCGGCGTCGTCTCCAGACCATCCGGCGGGTTGGGACACGGACACCAGGAACAACAATACTGCGCGGTTCCCAGCACGTGCCCGTCCACGAGCACCTCCGCGGAAAGAAACACATCATTGGCATCGGCGGCGCGCAGCGCGACCGGGATTTCGTCGAGAGTCGAATACACGGCCCCGTCGCGAGGTTCGGTGAACTCCAGTACCGCTGTCTGTCCAGCCCCCGTGGCCGAGGTCAGCAGCAGCAGGGCAAGGCTGATCGACCAGCGGCCACCCCTCCACGAGGCGCCCCGGAACTCCTTCCCTGGGCGCCTTCCCAATTTGCCTCCGCCATGGCGGTTCATGCTTGGAGCATGCAAACACCAGTCTCCACGCGCAACGCCAAAAGAGCCGAAGCAGCGCGGAACTGGGACACCCAACAAAAGCGGTAATCGCGCCGAGGCCGCCGGGCCGGCCATTTCGAGAAAACCGGTGTCCCCATACCTCGATTGTCACCGCTTGCGAGGCTGGTCTCTCGCCGGTAGAGTGTACTTGTGGAATTGCAGCAAGACTTGGACTTGACGGCGGACGCGATCTACCGGGACAAAGTGCTTCGCGCGCGCGCCACTGATCCAGTGGAGCGTTTGCTGGACGGCTTTCGGCTTTTTGATGAGGCCCTCACATTCACCAAAGCTGGCGTAATGGAGCAACTTGGCACGTCGGATGAGACGATGGTCATGGCGGAAGTGGAACGACGGATTGAGCGGATCCGCAAGCTTCAGGATTTTGGTTACTATAAGCCCTGGACACCTCAAGTTCGGACCTCATGACGACGGACCGAGCCGCCATTTTCATTACCAATGCGCTTACCGAGCTGGGCATTCCCAACATGTGAGGTGGACCCGAAAGTCCGGCCACTGAGAGGCTAAAATAAGCTATGGTGGCTGGGTGTGATGAAGGTGTACTGCGAGGGGGAGGCGGCGGCAAGGGTGAACTGTGGAGCTGGGGGCAGGATGCGATTTTTGGAAGCTGGAACGGAAGGCGGAGCCGGCCACGGAGCGTAGCGGAGTGGGCTGCGGAGCCTGGAGTGGAGGCTTCCAAAAATCGTGGCAAAATTCTGCGGGCTCATGCGGCGATGAGAGCATTGGCCTCCACGGGCTGTGGAGGGGCTTTGGGCCGGTTTTGGTAGACGACCTGCGGAGTGAGGTTGCCGAGGGCCTGGTGGGGCCTCCAGGTGTTGTAGCGGCCGAACCAGCGGGCGAGTCCGCTCTGGAGCACAGGGATGGTCGCGTGTTCGTGCAGGTAGATTTCCTCGTACTTCACGCTGCGCCACAGGCGCTCGATGAAGACGTTGTCCATCCAGCGGCCTTTGCCATCCATGCTGATGCGCACATCAAGCTCAATCAGGCGGCCTGTCCATTCCGCGGAGGTGAACTGGCAGCCCTGGTCGGTGTTGAAGATCTCGGGAATGTGGCCGGTGTTGGCCAAGGCGTCGTTGAGGGCGCTCAGACACAGGCCGACTTCCATGGTGTTCGAAACGGCCCAGCCGAGCACCAGGCGCGAATGCCAGTCCATCACGGCGCAGAGAAAGGCATGCCCTCCCGGCATCGGCACGTACGTGATGTCGGCGCACCACACCTGATCGGGCCGCACCACCTCCAGATCGCGCAGCAGGTAGGGATACTTGCGGTGTGTCGCATCCGGAATGCTCGTCCGCGGACGGCACCAGATCGCCTCGTGGCCCATCTCGCGGCGCAACCGCTGCAGGTGCTTGCGGTTGAACTTCAACCCGTAATCACGACCAAGGACCGTGACCAACCGCCGGCTTCCCAGGCACGGATCATCCATGTAGATCTTGTCCAGCAGCGCCTTGGCTTTCAGATCTTCACAACTCTCTGGCACGGCCTCGTATTCGACAGAGGATCGGGCCACTCCCAGCAGTTTGCATTGTCTTCTCATGCTCAATTCAGTATGACTTTTGTCCACCAGCTCGACGAGTTCCCTCACAGACCGAGCTGTCTGGACTTTTTTGTCAGAAAGTCCACCTCCACAGCCAGTTGGCCGATCTTCGAGTGCAGCTTGGCCCGCTCGGCTTCGAAATCCTCCGCCTCGCTCTTCCCGTGGCCGGGTTCAAAAACCCTCGTCGCCCCCTCCGACATCAGCTTCTTCCACTCCGACACCTGCACCGGAT
>JBJXFS010000125.1:0-17311 GCA_046155625.1 Verrucomicrobiales bacterium
AGAGCGCGTTTCGGCCTCTCTACCATCAGCTACCCGTGCCTCAACGCAACCCTTGGCCATCGCTCGCTCAGACATCGAGTCAGCCCCCGGCTAGCTTTCCTTTTCTTTAGACACTGGACACCGATGGGTCAACGTGGAGGGGGAGCGGGCTGAAAAAGGGCGCTTTTGGGGATTGAGGGTGCGCTTGGGGGGAAAAGGGGCTGGAGGCGTGAGGGAAAGGTACGCTTACTGAGTAATACAGGTTCATTCCGCAGAACCAAGAGTTTTCCGACAGCGAGGTTTCGCTGACAGGTTGGGCCAGATGCGGCGGGAGACCGACAGGGTGATTGTCGAGTTAACGGATTCGGCCAGCTGGACTCTTGAACGAACCGCGTCCCGGCAAGTATTTCGCATCGAGGGATTGAAGGCCAAGGCTCTTGCTGATCGGACGGCAGCCGATTTTGCGCTGGAGCGGGAATCGCTCGCCATGCTCACGCCGGTGGTCGAATTGGCAAATGCCGGTCCGCCAGTCAACCCCCTCCCCAACCCCCCCCTCCCATGACCCGCGCCTCCATTCCCAGCGCCGGCCCCCGGAAGCAAATTCCTGTCAGAAAGAGGCGAAGCGGTCAAATCGTTGCTGACAATGGAAAGCCTGCTTGATAGGGACTTCGATATTCCACGCCGATGGCTGCCTTTTTTTGCTGCCAGCATCCTCTCCCTTTCAAACCTGCCTTGTCATGCAACCTCTCCGCATTTTCGTCTCTTCGCCAGGAGATGTAAAAGAAGAACGCCGGATTGCCGGTGAAGTGATCGAACGCCTTCAGGGAAAGTATTGGTCCTTCGTCCGTCTCGATGACATCTTTTGGGAAGACAAGGCGATCCGGTCCACGGGTCATTATCAGGATGAACTTGTCAACCCGGGCGATTGCGAGATTGTTCTTGGAATCCTCTGGTCAAGGTTGGGCAGCCGCCTGCCCGCCCGGTTTCTCAAGCAAACCGGGGAGCGCTTCGAATCGGGAACCGAGTGGGAGCTGGAAGCGGCATTCGATGCCTATCAGAAAAGCATTGCTCGTGGCGCAGACCGCTTCACCGCCAAGCCCGATATTCTGATTTATCGCCGCAAACAGTCCCGGCCGCGGCAGGCGGATCCGGATCAGGAAGCGCCGGCCGCCGAGCAGGAAAGCAAGCTTCAAGGCTACCTTCGCGAGAACTACTGGTTTCCCGATGGCTCGATCAAGCGCCCGATCAGCGGCTACGCGGATGTCGCGGAATTCGAAGACAAGCTCTCGCACCATCTGGAGGAACTGGTCCTCCGGCATATCCCCTCGCTCAAACCTGGCATCGATCCACCGCCGATTTCCGGCTCGCCGTTCAAAGGACTGCAAGCATTCGGCTTTGTGGACAGCGACCGGTATTTCGGCCGAAACCGCGAGATTCGCGAGATCCGGGAGTTGCTGCTTGGCGGCGCCCGCAGGCAGTTTCCCTTTTTGCTCATCTACGGGGCCAGTGGTTATGGCAAGAGCTCGCTGATGCAGGCCGGCCTGGCTCCGCTTGTCACGCGGCCCGGTGGGTCGCTCGATGGCATCCAGGGCTGGCGCCGAATCTCGTTCCAGCCTGCCCGCGGGGAAGGCACGTTGGTCGAGCGCTTTGCCCGCACGCTGCTCCAGCCCCCCTCCGCCGAGGAGACCGAGCGCTCCCGCGAAAACGACCACTGGCCGCGGGGTGGCTTGGCCGAGCTTTCCTCTCCAGCACGGGATGAGGAGGCCTGGGATGCCACCACGCTGTCGAGCCACTTCGCGGATGAGGAAAAACGCGCCCAGGCCATCACGGCCATCGTCCGGACCCTCGAATCCCTCGACCGCCATCTGCTGCTCGAGCTCGACCAACTCGAGGAGATCTTCACCCTCCCGGCGATCGACGAAAGCCATCGTGCTGCCTTTCTCCGCACGATCATTGACCTCTGCACCAGCGGACGGGTGTGGACCGTCGCGACGATGCGCAGCGAGTTCTTCCCCAGAATCGCCGAGCAAGCGGAACTCCGCGAACTGGTTGGCAAAGACCGTGGCTATATCCTGACACCCCCGGACCGCCAGTCACTCAGCGAGATCATTCGCTATCCCGCGCTTGCCGCCCGGCTCGACTTCGAGCGCCGCATCCAGCCCATCGAAATTGCCGGCGAAGAGGTCCGGCAGGACTACCTTCATGAGCAGATCCTTGCCGATGCGGAGACCAGCCCGGATGCCCTGCCCCTGCTGGAATTTACGCTACAGCAGCTTTACAATGCGCGGGCCGGTCAGCTTCTCACCTGGAGTGCCTATGCCGAGTCAGGCGGTCTCAAGGGCTCGATCGCCAAGCGGGCGGCGGAGGTCTACCGCACCTTGGGACCCGCCGCCCAAGGGACCCGCGACCGGATCTTCTCCGCGCTCGTGCAGATCGACCCGCAGCGTGGCACGGTCACACGCCGGCGCGCTCCGCTGCACTCCTTCGAGGCGCACCCTGGAAGCGAAAGCTTTCTCGCGGCCTTTCTGGAAGCGCGGCTGCTAGTTACCGATGAGGATGAACACACCGGAAATGCCATCGTGGTCGCCGCGCACGATTCCCTTCTCAGCCATTGGGAGGAGCTTTCCCATTGGATCAAGGATCACCAGGGGGATCTGCTGGCCCGCCAACGGCTGGTGGAGCAGACAGGACTCTGGGTACAGAGCGGCAAACAGAAGTCTTATCTCCTGAGTGAGGCCCGCTTGGCGGAAGCAGGGCGAATTGCGGAAAGCGGCCTGTTCACCTTGGAGCCATCCGAGATCGAATACCTCAACATCTCCCGCAAGACAGCGCGCCAGAAACTCCGCTTCTTCCAAGCCTCCGCGGCGTTGTTCGCCCTGCTGGCGATTGGAGCCGGGATTCTCGGCCTCTTCGCCTGGCGAAATGCCAAAAATGCGATCGTCCAGAGGGACAAGGCGGTGAAGAACCGCGGACAGGCGGAGCGGATCCTTGAATTCCTGACTTATGATCTGAGGGATAGGCTCGCTCCGATCGGCCGCAGCGATATCGTTGCTGACGTCCAGGAGCGCGTGGCCGGCTACTACCGGGAATTGGGCGTGGAGGAGGGCGAATTGGAACAAATGGAAAAGCGCGGAGTGGCGTTGAACAACGAGGGCGACCGCTTGAAGTTGGAGGGCAAGCTTTCGGACGCCGCCAAAGTCTATGCGGAATCACTGGCGATTTCCCGGCGTGTATTTGAAAAGCGCCCGGCGGACCTTGTCTCGCAGCGTGCCTTGGCCATCTCGCAGAATCGCGTCGCCAGTGTGCTGGCGCAGCAGGGGAAGTGGGCGGTAGCGAACGATCTTTACGCGGAGTCCTTGAAAAACATCCGCAAGATGATCGCTGGGGATCCGGAGCACGGGCAGTTTCAGATGGATCTCGCAGGTGCCCTTCAGGAGTCGGGAAAAATCTTCCTGCTCGAAGGCAAGCTCGAACAGGCAGCAGCGTACTCGGCAGAGGCCCTCACCATCGTACGAGAACTGACGAATGACTTGGCGGATGATGGGGAAGCTCAGTTCAAACTCGAGGCTGCACTGAGGAACGCGGCCGAGGTCGCACTGGCCAGGGGCAAATTGGAGGAGGCTGAGAAAAGCTTCGCGGAGTCCTTGGTGGTCTGCAGGAGATTTGTGTCAAAAGACCCGGACAACATCCTGTGGCTCCAATCTTTGGAAGGCACCCTCTCAGGTGCCGGCAAACTGCTCGTTGAACAGAAAAAGTGGCCCGAGGCCGTGCGGGCCTTCTCGGAGGGGGTTGATCTTAGCCGCAAGGTGGCGCGCAATGATCCGGCGATCCTCTCGTGGCAACGCAATCTGTCGATCAATCTCAACCGCTTGGGAAATGCGTTGGAAGATCAAGGCAAGATCGCGGAAGCGGCAAAGGCCTTTGCTGAATCCTTGGCGCTGTTGCGCAAGGTGGTGGCGAGGTATCCGGAGGATATCTACTGGCATCGCGACCTGATCTCTGCGGTGGAACAGGCGGGCCGGATGTGCGAGCAGATGGGCCAGCTGCCGGAGGCGGAAGAGTTGTTTAGTGAAGGCGTTTCCGTCGCCCGAACCATCCTGGCCAGTGATCCTGAGAACATCGAGAAAATGGATGGCGTGAGGTATTTTCTCGGCAAGGTGGTCAAGATGCAGATGGGCCAGGAAAGGTGGGCGCAGGCGTCGGTCACCCTTACGGACTATCTCGCTGTCACTCGCACGCTCGCCACACTGGAACCCGAGAAGGCGACCCGGGGGGAGCAAGTGAGCGATGCTGTCAGCAGATCAGCAGAAACCTTGCTGATGTTGGGCAAGCCCGCGGAGGCGGCGGTGGCCTTTGATGAGCTTCTAGTCCAAAACCGGAAGCTGCTTGCGGTGGCTCCAGATGACCCGGACCGTCAGGAAGGCTTGGCGTTTGCGCTCAATCGGGTGGCGAATGCAGAGGGGGCCCGGAACGAGTTGGAGAAGGCTGCCAGGCTATTCGCGGAGTCCTTGGTCATCTGGCGGAAACTCGCGGCGGCCGATCCCGGCAACCGCGAGCGGCAGGAAGATTTGGCGGCAACTTTGAGCTCCTTGGGAGTCGTGGTGGAAAGGCAGGACGTCCTGACGGAATCCCAGAAGTTCATCGCGGAGGCCTTGGCGATTCGCCGCCAACTCGCTCGCCAATTCCCCGACGAGTCGCAGCCCCGGGAATACCTGGAAAGCACCATCATCAGGATGCTCCAAATCCTGAAAGCGCGCGAGCTTGAGAAGGACTCGGCGAGTCTCTACTTTGAGCTGCTCGAGGTGCGGCGGAACATGGCGGAGCGTGATCCGGCCAATGTCAGAAAGCAGGAGGATTTGAGACTCGCTTTGGGATGGGTGATGGAGATCCGCGAGAGAAATGGAGAGCTGGAAGAGATGGTGCTAGTCCTGAGTGATTTGCTCGGCGTCTCCAAGCAGCTCGCCAAGATTGACCCGAAGCCCGAAAGGCTCCTTGAGGTCGGCTCTCTCACCGAAGTCATGGGCGGCTTGCAACTCAAGCGCGGCGAGACGGCAAAGGCCGCCGAGCTGTTCGCCGAGTGCCTGGCCTATATGGGCAAACTTCCGGCGAAGGATTTGGAATCCCCGGAGTGGCAGCGGCGTCGTTTGACGGCGCTTGTCAAGGCAGGCATCGTGGCCGGAAAAGCCGGCAAACGGGTGGAAGCGAAGAGCTATCTTGCCGAGGCCATGGACCTCGGCAAAAAACTTGAAGCGCATGGCAGCCTGGAAGGAGACCCGCTCTCCGTTCTAAGAGAAATCGAGGAGGCCATCACTGAATTGGACAAGTAGGCGCTCTTAGGTTGGTAAGCTGGGAAGCGTCGATTCCACCCAAAAAGGGACATTGGAACCACGAAAGACACGAAACACAGGAAAATACATCGGGTTAGGACAAGCGACCTCCTCATCCATCGGGTGGACGGTGATAATTGGGCGACGCCTTGGCTTTTCGTGTGTTTCGTGCTTTTCGTGGTTCCCGTCCGGGGTTTTAGGTTTCACAACCCGAGGGGCATCGACCGGCCCGCGCCCGATGAATCTGTGGCGGGGGCGGAGCGGAAAGAAGTGCGTGTCCCGGGCCACCGACCTCCACGGCATGTCCCAAGGCAGCCCTGTCCTGGTTGCCGGCATGGCCCTCTGCGGCCAGCCAGCCCTCTTCCCACCCCCCTTCCCGTGACCCGCGCCTCCAGTCCCAGCGCCGGCCCGCAGAAGCAAATTCCTATCAGAAACGGGGGCCCTGGGAGCGCCGCAGACCGCTGCGGCGGCAAGTCCGAGGACGGCAATAGAATTCCTGCCGTTTTCTGAAAGCCCAATCGTGAAGACGAGCACGGACCGTCATAACGATTCACCGGTAACGCCAATCCTCAACAGGGTTAAGGGTTGTAGTCAAGATGGTCATTTCGACTCGGGGCGGGTAGCGGGTTGTCCACCACCAGCCTTGTTCGGCGGCTGGCTCTACGGCCGGTCTCCCTTGTTGTGCGTCGTCATAACTCCGCCGGCCTGACCGCCCCAGAATCGTTCGTAGCCGCCGCGAACTCCGGCGAAGTCACTGGCAATGCTCGAACTGCCGTAAACGTCATCGCCGACCTTCAGTTCCCCGTGCAACTCGCCTCCCGGCTCCTGCATCATGATGGTGTAATCAAATGTCCGGGCGACGACTGTGATGTTGGTGGGGAGCGACCCACTGAACTGGTTTGAAACGCCGTCGACAACGACTGTCCCTGCTACCTTCAGACCAGCCGTGCCGGTGAGGGTGAGGCGCAAAGCGGCAGGAACAGGCCGCATCTGCCAGACAACCCAGCCGACCACGAGCAGCAAAAACAGCCCAACCAAGAGGAAGATTCGCTTCTTGTTCATCTCTGGTGACTAGCGCGTTGTGATGTGTGGCCGCCTACAGTGTTATTATCCGACCGTCACCATTTGTCTTGGATATGCGACGGTCGCATAACCAGAACAAATGCTGCCCGGAAGGGCGGATTTCGTCCATGGGCGGCGCCTCTTTGAATGGTGCCCTCGAATGCGGCCCTTGCCAAGAACAAAGGAAGTCGACTCTACCCCCCCCCACGACGGATTTTTGCACGGTTGTAAGGTAGTGTTTCACTGGGAGTGGCGGGCTGGGGCCGCCATGGAAACGAACACGTGTTGACATGGCGAGCGACCGGTCTGAGTCGAATGCTCGAGTCAGTATGGCGGTCTTAGCCCGCCACTCCCAGTCGTCCCCCGATTTTTTCATGCTTTTTTCGCCCGTGCAAAAATCCGCCGTGTACCCCCCCGGGTCAGCACAAGCTGAACCATGACCCCCTGAATTACCAGCCCATCCGCCGGCACCGCGGCAACGTGCCCGTCGGCGGTCCGGAGCATTGGCCGACGAGATGCCGCTGACCATACGGGGAGCACACTCGCGCCATCGATGAGTGCCGCCACAACATCGCCTTGACGTGGTTGCACCCCGTTCACGCATACCAACAAATCACCGGAGAGCACGCCGACAGCACGCATGACGTCATCGGGAATGCGGACCGCGAACGTGCGGCGGGTGGAGCGAATGAAGAACGCACCCTTGTGCTCGAAGAAGCCGTTTGCGGGTCAGGCGTGTCGTGGATGGCAGGGGAATGACTTCGGATGAGTTACTGTGCCTGTAGCACGGGGGTGAAGGAACCTACGGCGAGCTGACTTTCACGCGCATGAAGCGGCTCGGACGCAGTGGATCATTGACCGGGTGAAGGTCACGAACTTCCACGCTGCGACGCGAGCCCGCGGGGGATTCGAGAATGATGGTGCCGTTGAGGATGGGGATGAATGGATTACCTGCCGTGCTGCTGGCAAGGTCGGTCCATGGGCCGGCAGTGGTGTCCGCGGCCTGCACGGTGAGCGTGATATCTGTGGCGAGAGTGTTGCGCTCGAAATGCAGCGCCAGACGGCCGGATGCGGCTGTGACAATGGGCAGGCCGTCCTGGTTCCCGGTGCGAGGATCGCCGGCGAAAGCGTATTCGAGCAGGGTGACGGTGCCGTCTTTCTCGAAGTCGCTGAGCGGACCCGAGATGGCGGCGTTCGATGCATCGCTGCCGAATTGGTTGGCCTGCCATGCCGGGAAAGTGGACGACGCCTGGCGCAGACCGAAGAGTCGCACATCGAGACCGAGGTCGCTGCTGGTGGCGGCGTTTTGGTGAACCTCAATAGCCAGCGTGTTCGTACCCGTCACCAGTGCCGCGGCGGGCAGGGTGAACGCATTCCATGCGGTCTCGTCCGCACCGCCGATGGCGACCGAAGCGAGAGTGGATGCCGTGAGGACGCTGGCGGGAAGGTTGTCGCGGAGAAGTTCCACGCCGTTGAGATAAACGGCGAGGCCGTCGTCGCGCTGGAGTTCCAGTCGCAGGGCATCGAACTGGCTTGAATCGGCCACGGTAAAGGTGTGGCGGAACCACGAAGTGATGTAGCGGCTGGTTTCCGGGCCGCCTTGAATGGTCGTCGCCTGGGTGTCGCCGTAGCCTAGCCGCGCCGGGCCGCTGCTCCATGCGGTGTCGCTGTAGGCGGGGCTGGTCCAGTTGGATGGAGGCGAGATGCCGGTGTCGCGATACTTCCACGTCGCACCGGCGGCGATCAGAGAAATCGCAACATCGGCGGCGGCGCCCAGCGAAAGATCGAATCCCAGATCGCTGCTTCCGGTGGTGATGTTATGCACTTCCGCCGCGATCACATTCTGGCCGCTGCGCAGACGGCGGGCGTCGAGCACGGTGGCGAACCAGGCATTCTCCTCTGCTGCCGGCACCGATGCGAGCGCCGGGGTGCCGCCGCTGATCACCGCCGGGGCGGCAATCATGTTGGATCGGTGCACCTCCACGCCATTCAGCCAAATGACGGCGCCGTCCTCCCGCAGCAATTGCATCGTGACGTCGCCGAACTGCCGCGGGTTCGACACATTGAAGGCATGGCGGAAATACGTGGTGATGCGCGCCGGGGCGGCGTTCACCTGCGTGACCGGGACCTGGCCATTCAGGTCGCCAAAGCCGAGGATGCCCGGACCGGCGGGCCATGAGGTGTCATCGAAAGTGTTCGTCGCCCAGCCCTGCGGCGCGCTGCCGGATTCGTGATACTTCCACACTGAGCCGGAGGGCACCATTCCACCGCCGACGGTGATCGTCTTCGTCACCCGCGAGGCACGTCCCGGAATGTCCCACACGACCAGGGTGACCGCATACGTCCCCGCTGTCCTGAAAGTGAACGTCGGGCTCATGGTATCGGACGGCAGTCCGCTGCCAAAATCCCACAGCACCCGGCCGATGGAACCATCCGGATCCGTCGAGGTATTGGTAAAGGTCACGGCCTGTCCTGGCAGCACGGCGGACGGCGCCGTGAACGAGGCCACCGGCTTCTGATTCGCGAATCCCCGGGAGGCGAGTTGCGCATTCCACGCCGCTCCACCGCCTCCGCCAAGATTCCCGGCGACCGTGTTGCCCGACCATTCGAGGTCACCGCCAAACCCGTCCCACACGCCGCCGTTTCCATTCCCGGTGATCGTATTGTTCGTGAAGCTGATCTGATTCACTGTGTGCTCATTGCCGCCGAAGGATACGATGCCGTCATGGGCGTTGTTTGACATCTGATTCTCCTCCAGCGAGATGTAATTGCAGAAATAGTTGAAGCGAAATCCATCCCCCATGTTCGGATACAGAGCCGGCGGCTGTGTGCCGTTGGCGGTGAGAAACTTGTTCTGATGGAAGTACTGATAACGGCAGCCGCCGCTTTGCCCCATCAACTGCGCGCCCAGAGACCCGCAGCGCTGGATGGTGTTGCGCAGCCAGAGCGCATTTTCCTTCACGCCCTCACCGGAAATGGAGATGCCGATCTGCGCCCCGCCATCCACGAGATTGTCGGTGAAGACGACGTTGCGGCTATCCACATACTCCAGGCCGGCCAGTTTGTAGAGGCCGCTCTTGTCGCTCACCGTGTTGCGCCGGACCGCGGTGAAATCGGAGCCGCAGCAGACGCTCAGCCAGTGGTCGATGCGGTTGTCCTCGATCAGCGACCGCAGGCTTCGGCCCCACACTTCGATGCCCAGCCCCTCGCCGCCCGAACCCGTCACCGTGTTGCGGAGGATCGCATTGTCCGACGAGTCGTCGTTGCAGAAAATCCCGCCGCGGCCGGTATTGGCGATGACGTTGTCCGTGACTTGATTGCGCGAGGAACCCCATGAGAGCCGGATCCCGACGCCCCACGCCGTTCCGGTGCCGATGTTCTCAATCCGGTTCCCCGCGATGATGGAATCGTTGACGTTCGGATCAAATCGAATGCCGCGCGGTCCCTCCGGCGCGTTGCCGAAATTCCGGATGATGAGGTTCTCGAGCCGCAGCCCGTTGGAGTAGCTGGCGAGGATCCCGTCTTTCACCGCCGTGCTCCCGTTGCCGTCCAGCGTCAGCGACGTGACCGTCACATTGGTCAGCCCGCCGATGCCGATGATCTCGCTCAGTGCGCCTCCGACATACAGCAGCACCGATCCGCCGGCCGCCGCGCCTTCCAGCCTGATGCCCGATTTCGGTTGGATGGCTCCCGACAGGCGAAAAGTCCCCGCCGGGAACAGCACGGTATCTCCCGCCGCCGCTGCATTGATCGCGCCCTGGATCGCTGCCCTGTCGTCTCGGGCATCATTCGCCACCGCTCCGTAGGCCGTGACGTTCAGCGTGGCCGCCCTGGCCGAACTAAGAAAGACAGAGAGCGCCGCACCCGTCAGGCACGGCCATTTCCGGTTCACCATCCATCCAGCCCTCGACCATCGCGACTTGCTCCCGGCCATGCCCAGTTTCCGGGACGGTCGCTTACCCGATTCCAGAGGAGCGCGGCTAAAAAGAATCATTGTCCCGTTCTCCGATTTTCGGCCCTGGTTGTCAAAGTTTTCATGGAAGGATGGCCCTGTAGTAGTTCCATGGCGCGGTCCAGACTCTGCGGACTTGCCGGGGAAATTCACAGTCACCCAATTCCTATGAAACACCTCATGGCCATTACCTCCGCCGCCTTCCTCTTTTCCATGTCCTCTCATGCGCGGGTCGGTGAGCCGGAGAAGGAAATTGCCGCCCGTTATGGAGAGGGGGAAGAAGGCGGGAAATCAGCGTATCGCAGAACCGGTGACATCCAAGTACACCAAGGGTGAGTCCTACGTGGAGGCCGTCATTCTCGACGGCAGATCCGTGCTCGTGATTTTTTCCGCAACGGGGGTATGTCTGAGGCCATGATCAAGGAACTGCTCCGGATGAACAGCCTCCCCGGTGCCATCAGGCGTTTCGTCAGACCCCTCCCCCCCCTCCCATGACCCACGCACCCGTCCCCGGCGCCGGATCCCGGAAGCAAATTCATCAGTATGAAGGGTGGGTTGGGTTCCCGAAGTCGATGTGGGTTGCCTTGAGATCAGGACGTCGGTCATGCCGCCACATTCGAGTTTATGGCGTCCCAGCTACGCACGCAACTTCTGCTCCAACTCTCAACTTGGCGTTTCCTCAATGAGGGCGTAAAAGTCGCTAGGAACGGATTTCGGGGAACTTCGCCCTTCCTCCCGCCATGCCGAGCTCTCACCATAGTGCCTTATGTTTCTGGCTATTGCTCTGTCTACTCGCCGCGCCTCAGGCCGATCCCATCATTTGGGAGTCCGCCCAGCGTTTGAGAAGCCCCGCCGGCGATTGAGCGAGGCGGATTTCCGTGCAAGCTCAGCGAAGCTTGGCCTCAGACTCCAATGGTCGGCGTTTAGTTAAGGTTCCACAAATGAGATTTTCGTTCAGCATCATGTCTCGCCGCGGACTTACAGGGTGCATCCGGGTGGCGGGCGCGGTGGGTGCCGCGGCTTGGCTGTTCGGGGGCTGCGGGCGCTCGCCCTCGCCCCCCGAGCACACGGGGGAGGCGGGAGTGAGTGCACTGCCTTGGCGGGCGGAAGCATGGCACGCGAGCCCGCTCGCGGCAGCCGAGCCCGGAACGAGCGGCCCCCTCTTTGAGAAAGTCGCCGCCGACTCGGCGGGCCTGACTTTTGTCCATCGCTGGGAACCGCGGGATGCCTACGAGGCCACTTTGATCAAGACTGGGTTCACCGGCGGAGGCGTGGCGATGGGCGACTACGATGGTGACAACCGGTGCGATGTCTTCCTCACACGGCCGCACGGGGGCGGGCGGCTCTTCCGCAACCTGGGCGCGTGGAAGTTCGAGGATGTGACGGAACGGGCGGGTGTCGCCGACCAAGGCGCGTGGGCCACCGGAGCCGCGTTTGTGGACGTGAACAACGACGGACGACTCGACCTGGCGGTCGTGGCCTACCAGTCGGAAAACCGGCTCTACCTCAACCGGGGTGACGGCACCTTCCGCGACGCGGGTCAGGAAGCCGGCTTCACCCGTGCCGGCGCGAATGTGAAGGCGGCCTTCGCCGATTACGATCGCGACGGCGACATCGATGTTTTTCTTGTGACCAACCGGCTCGAGCCTCAGACCGAACCGAAGATCCGCTACGAGGGCGGCCCGGGCCACTACACGGTGGCACCGGAGTTTGCTGAGCTGGCGATGGTGATCAATCTGCCGAGTGGCGAGCAGAAGTTCGCCAAAGCCGGCCAGTTCGACCATCTCTACCGGAACGAGTTGAAACAAACAGGAAGGCTTCAGTTCACCCAGGTAAGCCAGACCGCAGGCCTCGTGGGTGCGGACCATGGGCTCGACGTCGTCTGGTGGGACGCGGACGGCGACGGCTGGCCTGACATCTATGTGGCGGATGACTTCACCGATCCAGACCACTTTTACCGAAACAACCGCGACGGCACCTTCACCGACTCGACCGGGCGCGACCTGCCGCACACGCCGTGGTTCACCATGGGCGCAGCCCAGGGCGACCTGAACAACGACGGTCTCTTCGATTTGATCGCCACCGACATGGCCGGCACCACCCACTTCCGGGAAAAGCTCGCGATGGGCAGCATGGACGCGATGGCCTGGTTTCTCGACGTGGTGGAACCGCGCCAGTACATGCGCAATGCGGTCTTCCTCAACTCGGGCACCCACCGGTTCTTCGAAGCCGCCCACCTCCTGCGCCTGGCCCAATCGGATTGGACGTGGTCGGTCAAGCTCTCGGACCTCGACCAGGATGGCTGGCAGGATGTGTTCGTCACCACCGGCTTCACCCGCGACTACATGGACAGCGACTTCGCCGAGGATTTGAAAAAGCGCGGGCTGCCACTCGCCGGTGCGGTCTGGCTGCAGGTGCCGGAGTTGAGGGAAAAGAAACTCGCCTTCCGCAACACCGGCGGTCTGCGCTTCGACGACCTGGCCGACGCGTGGGGGCTGGGGGAGGTGGGAATCAGCTTCGGGGCGGCGTTGGGAGACCTCGATGGCGACGGTGACCAGGACCTGGTTGTCAACAATTTCGGCGGTCCGCCCTCGATGTTCCGCAACCGGGCCTCGGAGAACGGCAGCCACCGTGTCGTCATCCGTCTGGACGGCCGCGATGGAAATCGCTTCGGGTTCGGCGCCGTCGTGCGAGTCGAAACCAAGGCTGGCACTCAGGTCCGAGCGCACCATCCGGGCAACGGATTCATGTCCGCGGACGAACCCCTGGTCCACTTCGGCCTCGGGCTGGAAACCACCATCGATCGGTTGACCGTGCGCTGGCCCAGCGGGGCGACCCAGACGGCGACCGGATTGCCCGCGGACCAATTCATCACCCTCACCGAACCGGCAGGTCAGCCGTCCCCACCGGCCGCCACGCCGGCGACTGAGCCGTCCTTCTTCGAAAAGTCCGACCTCCTCGCCGGTCTTCGGCACCAGGAGAGGCCCTTCGACGACTTTGCCCGCGAGCCACTCCTGCCCAATCGCCTCTCGCAATCCGGCCCGTCGATGGCTTGGGGCGATGTGAATGGCGATGGGCATGCGGATGTCTTTCTGGGCGGCGCGGCGGGACAGGCGGGACAACTCTTCCTCCGCTCAGCCGGGGGAGCCTTCGCACCGGCACCGCAGGCCTCGGTCTTCGCTGCTGATAAGGAGTGCGAGGACCTGGGATGCCTCTTTTTCGATGCCGACGGCGATGGAGACCGCGACCTTTACGTCGTGAGCGGCGGCACCGAGGCCCCAATCAACGGCGACGCCTATCGAGACCGCCTTTACCTCAATGACGGCCAGGGCGTCTTCAGCACGGCACCTGCCGAGGCGCTGCCCAAGGAACACGACAGCGGCGGCCCGGTCGCTGTCGCGGATTTCGACCGCGACGGCGATCTCGATCTCTTCGTTGGCACGCGAGTCATCCCCGGTGCCTGGCCGACCAGCGGGCCCAGCCGGCTGCTGCGCAATGACGCCGGGCGATTCTCGGACGTCACAGCCAGCGTGGCGCCGGGACTCGTCCACGCCGGCATGGTCACCGCCGCCCTCTGGGTTGACGCCGATGGGGACGGGGGACCGGACCTTTTCCTGGCCACGGAATACGGCCCCGTCCGGTTCTTTCGCAACCAGGGAGGCACGCTCCACGAGGCCACCCAATCGGCGGGCCTGGCCCCGCTGACCGGATGGTGGATGTCGCTCGCCGCCGCTGATGTCGATGGGGACGGCGATCTCGATCTCGCCGCCGGCAACCAGGGCCAGAACACCAAATACCGCCCCACTGCCGAAAAGCCGCAGGTCGTTTACCTGGGGGACTTCGAAGGCCAGGGCGAGCGAAACATAATCGAAGCCAAGACGACGGACCTGGGCCTGCTGCCGGTACGCGGGCGCAGTTGTTCGAGCCGGGCCATGCCGATGCTGACGGAAAAGTTCCCTACCTTCCGGGCGTTCGCCGCCGCCTCGCTGCACGAGATCTATGGAGCCCCATCGCTCGACGCCGCCCTCAGGCTGGAAGCGACACAGCCGGACAGTGGGATCTTCCTTAACGAGGGCAAGGCCGCCGACGGCTCCGTCCGCTTCACGTTCCGGCCGTTCCCGCGCCTGGCTCAGATTTCGCCGACTCGGGCCCTCGTCTTCCTGCACGGCGACAATGACTCCCGCCAGGATCTCTTCATCGCCCAAAATTCCTTCGGCCCCCAGAGCGAGACCGGCCGGGCCGACGGCGGTCTGGGTCTCCTCCTCACCAACCAAGGCGATGGCAGCTTCTCGCCTCTGTGGCCGGACCGCAGTGGCCTGGTTATTCCCGGGGAGGCCGCCGACGCCCACGCCGTGGACCTCAACGGTGATGGCCAAACCGATCTGGCCGTTGCGCTCAATAACACGACCTGCCAGGCTTGGGTCCACCGGGGGACGAAAAAATAGGCCCCGTAACGCGAATTGCCTCAAGAATCCGTTGACGGGTTGAGGCCGGATGATTAAAACAAGCATGAGTTAATCGAATCGGACTCGTTTGTTCACGAAACTAAAACCGCCTGCCATGAAAAATGCTTCTCTCACCCTCTTGTGCGCCCTTGGAATCGCAGGGGCCGCCCCAGCAGCCACATTTTACAATATTGCCTCGGTCAGTGCGAACACCGCCGGAACCGATCTCTGGCCCGCTTCGAATTTGATCCAAGGCCCCGGGGCAGGCTTCGATGCCGCTGAACCGCACAATCAACTCGGGGGTGGCGATACCCACCGCTGGGTGACCACTGCCTGTAGCTTCCCTTGTGATTACTACTCAACCCTGCCCGCTCCGGTCCTCACTTTTGACCTCGGTTCGGATCGCGAGCTCTCTGAAATCAGCGTTTGGGGCTACACCTCCGGCAATACCAACGGCGTGAAGGATTTTTCGCTGAAGTTCGGCACCTCAGCCGAGGGCGCCGCCCAGATCGGCACCTCGATCACCTTTAACCCATCCTTTACCCCGGTAACCAGGGATGATGTGCCCCGGAATAGCTTTCCCTTCAGCGAGACCGTCACCGCCCGCTTCGTTCAAATGACCCTGACCGACAATTATTTCGTCGCTCCCGGGGACATCGCTCCGAACAACGGTGGTGACCGCGTCGGCATGGGCGAAGTCGCCTTCCGCGTGATCCCAGAGCCCTCGACGGCTCTCCTGAGCGCCCTCGCCGGCCTCGGTCTGCTACGCCGCCGCCGCCGTTCCTGATCCCGCGGGCGGCCGAACACTCTGAACTTTCTGCCACGCTCTGCGGAAGTCATTGCTTCCGCAGGGTTTTTTCATGCCTCAAGGAAACCGACATCTCAACTCCAAGCACGCCATGAACCACATCCGCCATGCGCTCCTCTGCGCCCTCTGCGTCTCGTGCTTCGGCCCCTTGGCCTCAGCGGCCGAGTTCTTCCCTGTCGTCAACGTCACCAGCACGACGCAAGACAGCGATCTCTGGCCCGTCGCCAATCTCATCCAGGGGCCCGGTGTGGGCTTTTCCGACACCGAGCCCCATGACCAACTTGGGGCAGGCGACCAGTCGCGCTGGGTCACAGCGGCCTGCGGATTCCCCTGCGATTATCTGGCCGGGGCCGAACCCCCCGTCATCATCCTAGACCTCGAGGTGGACACCGACCTGGCGGAAATCAGCGTTTGGGGGTACACCACGACCAACACCAATGGGGTGAAGGAATTCAAGCTGCGGTTCGCCACCAATGCGGAAGGTGAGGGGGGATTCGGCACTTCCATCACGTACAACCCGACCTTTCCCGTCGACATCAACGACGCCGTTCGCCAGAGTTTTGTCTTCGATCGAACCGTCCGTGCGCGGTATGTCGAATTCACCTGCACCGACAACCACTTTGTCGCCCCCGGGGACGTGGCCCCCAACTTGGGCGGTGATCGGGTTGGTCTCGGCGAGATCGCTTTCGAGAGATTCACCGCCCCGCCGTTCCCCAACCTTGTGGCTCCGGCGAACCTAGTCATTCCGCCGACGCGCGAGGTGACCGATGCATCGGTCACGCTGCAGAACACCGGGGCACTTCCGCTCACCATCAGCGCGACCACCCTCAGCGGTCCAAACGCTGGCGCGTTCGCCATCATCTCGAGCCCGAGCACCCTGAACAGCCTGCAAAGCGGCAACGTCCAGCTTCGGTTCACTCCGGGGGCATTGCTCGGCGACGTGGCCGCCACTCTGACCGTTGCCAGCAACGACCCCGACCTGCCTTCAGTGGACATCCCGATCACCACCTCGGTTCCAGCCCCTCCGCCTCCGCGCGTGGAGTTTTTTCCTATCGTGAACGTCACCTCCTCCACTCAGGACAGTGACCTGTTCCCCGTCGTGAATCTCATCCAAGGCTCGGGCGAGGGGTTCGCCCCGGACACGCCCTACGACCAGTTGGGCGGGGGAATCACCCACCGTTGGGTCACGGCGGCCTGCGGCTACCCCTGCGACTACTTGGCCTCGAATTCTCCTCCGGTCATCATCCTGGATCTCGGGGAGAACCGGTCGCTGGTGGAAATTGACGTCTGGGGTTACACCGCTACCAACGACAACGGGGTGAAGGAATTCCAACTCCGGTTCGCCACCGCCGCTGAAGGCGAGGCGGGGTTTGGCACCTCGATCACTTATACTCCGACGTTCCTCTTCGATGAGAACAACGATATCCGTCGCTTCCTGTTCCCCTTCGGACGATCGGTCCTCGCGCGGTACGTCGAGTTCACCTGCACTGACAATTTCTTCGTCGACCCGGGCACTGCAGGCGGCGACCGCATGGGGTTGGGGGAAATCGCCTTCCCCACCACCGCCACCGGGACCGCGGCCCCGCCGCTCGCCATCACCGCGGTCCAGCGCAACGCCGCCACGCGAGCGCTCACACTGACCTTCACATCCGAAGTCGGCAAAACATACACGATCAAGCGGTCAAGCAACCTGGCGGCGTGGATCGATCTGGCCAATGGCGTGCCATCGACCGGAGCA
>JBJXFS010000127.1:0-7464 GCA_046155625.1 Verrucomicrobiales bacterium
GTCGAGATGGACGCGCACGAGCAGGAAACGCTTGTCGTCTCGGAAACCGATGTTGTAGCGCGGCCGAAACTCCTTGATCAGCTTGCCTTCAAGCAAGATCGACTCAGGTTCGTTGCGCACCACATGCGTCTCGAAATCCCAGATGCTGTGGATGAGCGCCCGGGTCTTGCGGTCGGCCAACCGGCTCCGCGCCGGCGTGAAATACGCGCTCAGCCGCTTCCGCAGGTCCTTCGCCTTACCCACGTAAATTACCTTCCCCAGCCGGTCCTTGTGCAGGTACACACCCGGCTGGTGCGGCACGTCCTGCAGCTTGCGCATCAGGTCGGGCTTCACCGCCGCACGGCTGGAGTCGTGGGACATTTGGGATTTTCGATTTGGGATTTTCGATTTGAGATTTTCGGTTCTCGATTTGGTCTCGCAGGGCGAAAGCTGGAGCTTCGATGGGCTGGGATCGTGCTGCCGAGTTTGATTATGAATAAACAGGGACACCCACACTGGGTATGAATAAACAGGGACACCCACACTGGGAAGGCAATATCAGGCTTCTCTCGATGGACGACATGATTACGCTCGGTTCCCCTCTCCGGGATCGGTGCGCGAAATGCCGCGAAGGAATGGATCGGGTCTGGCTGGGAAGATTCTTGCCACGCGTAACGGGGGGTGTCCCAAAATTTCCAGCTTCAGTGGGTGTCCCAATTTTCCGTTCCGGCTATCAGGGCTATCAGAAACGCGAAGGTTCGATGAGTGGGTGTCCTCGATTTGCTCCCAGGGGTTGTCCAGGGCGATGGCGCACTTGGCAAAGTCAGCCGTTTTACGCCTCGCGAGAATGAAGCCGTGGACCTCCGCTGTGCTGGCGATCAGGGAGTCGTTGGGACTCAAATTCAGCAGAGCCCGGTATTCCGCCGCTTGCAACGCAATGGAGATATCAATCCCAAGCATCCGGTGTTGAAAAGCCGGCAGGACGCTATTTCCAAGCCAGCCCACCAACTTCTTGGCGAATTCAGGGTCTTTTCGTCGAACCAGGTGCACGCATTGGCGAATTTCCAAGGGTGTGACAACGCTGATCCACATTTCATCGCCGACATGACGATTCTGCCACGCATCCACGGCCGGGTGGACCCTGCTCATCTTTCGGAATTCCGAAATAGTGATCGTATCAAGAAGGAATGCGTTCATGGGACGGCGACCGGGCGTTCCGTCTCCATCTGGCGATCAGGGAGTTCGAAGTCCATGCCTGCGGTTGCCAAATCACCCAGGCGATCGGAGAGCGTCTTGCGGTCCGGATGTTCGCGAGCGATTTCCCGACGAAGCAGGTCCGCCACCCACTGAGAAAGCGACTGAGAGCGCGCAATCGCCCGATGCCGAGCCTCATGAACCAATTCGTCCGGCAATTTAATGGTCACATTCACGTAAGACTCCTCGATTAGTACAGCTCGATTGTACGAAGCCGGTCAGCCGTCAAACTTCCTGCCTTCCGGCGCGCTGTGGAGGGAGGCGAGGGCGCAATCCAGGACACCCACCAAATCAACTCGGGATCTGGTGATGACGACGATAGGACGGTTTGTCCGGGAACTACCCTTCGTGGTATTCGCACCCTTCGCGAGAAAACGATGAAAAACTTGAGGTGCAGGCCGGTTGCCTTTGTCTCTCGCGAAGGGGGCGAAGGTCGCGAAGGAATGAATCGGGCCTGGCGGGGTGGATTCTCTCAAGTCGTTTCGGTGCGTGTCCTTGTTGCCTTTCAGTGAGTGTCGCAAATTGCCGGCAATCGGTGGGTGTCCGAATCTCCCGTTCCGGGGCTATGAGGGCTATCGGTAACGCGAAGGTTCGATGAGTGGGTGTCCTCGATTTACTCGCGATGAGTGGGTGTCCTCGATTTACTCGATTGATTTGCCTCTCGATTGGGTCCCCCGAAATGCCAGCTGCCGAAAACCGCAAGACTCAGTAAATGGGTGTCCTCGATTTATCCTCGATTTATCATCTCATGCACTCGGCACGTATGGCGGTTTTGATGGTTTTTCTAATTTTTCTTTCTTGCATCGTGACGAGCCCACTTGTGGCGGTGGCGCTCGGTGTCGTGTATTGGGCATGGACTCGACGGATGAGCCTCGGCTTGAGGATTGTTTACTGTCTACTCATTATAGGAGTGACGATACCGGCGGTGGTAGGGGTGGAGGAATTGCGAGTGAGGTTCTACAAATGGCGAGGGGTGATCATTATGGAGCAGTTGATGTCGACGGCGAACGAGGAGGGTTCATACGAACGGATGCAGCGGAAAGTCTTTCCTGGTATGAAAATTAGGAAATGGGACGATCAGGAATTCGAAGTGTTGTTTCGGGATCGGTGGGATATGCTGGATTGGTGGCGCTTGTCCTCAATCGAGCCTGATTGGAAGCTTGAGTAATTCTGCAAAGGAACCTCGGCTTACTGGATTGGCCGAACATCTGGACGGTGGGCGATTACGCCCATCGTCCTTGACTCTGATCTGCGCCCTCTACCCGGGCCGGCCTCCGCCCTCCGGTGTCTGACCACCGACCGCCGACCGCTCAGGCGATGATTTCCAGAATTGGGTTTCCGCTGGAGATCATGATGGGTCGGCCTTGGGCGTCGGTGATTTCGGAGCGGGGGTCGATGCCCATGAGGAAGTAAATAGTGGCGGCGATGTCGTCTGGGGTGACGGGGGCGTCGGCCGGGTGGCTGCCGGAATTGTCACTGGCGCCGTAGACGAAGCCGCGTTTCACGCCCCCGCCGGCGAGGAGGACGGTGTAGCAATGGGGCCAGTGGTCGCGGGAGGCGTTGCCATTGATTTTCGGGGTGCGGCCGAATTCACCCATCCAGACGACGAGGGTTTCGTCGAGCATGCCGCGTTGTTCGAGGTCGAGGAGGAGGGTGGGCAAGGTGTGTTCGGTGATGGGGAGGTGGTATTGTTCAATGATGGGGAACATGCGGGTATTGTTGAACCCGTGGGTATCCCAACCGCCGCCGTCGGTGTTCTGGCCGCCGATGCTGTCGCTGAAGTAGCAAGTGGTGAAGCGGACGCCGGATTCGGCGAGGCGGCGGGCGAGCAGGCATCCTTGGCCGTAGGTGGTACGGCCGTAGGCGTCGCGCATTTTTTCGGGCTCGGCGGCGAGATTGAACGCATTCCGGATGCGCGGGCTATTGAGCATGGCGAGCGCCTTGGCGTAGTAGTCATCGAGGCCACGGGCTTCGGCGCTGAAGTCCATGAGGCGGGCCTGGCGGTCGATGAGTTTCTGGAGGCCGCGACGATGGCGGAGGCGGTCGATGCTCAGGCCCTCGGGCAGGCTGAATTGGGGCAGGTTGAACGCGGGCTCGTTGGGATCGGACGGGACGAAGAGCGGGTCGTGTTGTTTGCCGAGGAAGCTGGCGAATTGGCCCGGGGTGGGGGTGCCATCGGAGATGACGTGGGGATACGACACGTAGGTCGGCATGGCCGGATCCTGGTGGTCGAGGAGCCGGCTGGCGACTGATCCATAGCCGGGAAAGAGGTCGATCGACTCGCGGAGGCGCTGGTCGTCGCTCGGGGGCGCTTTGCCGGTGAGGGCGTAATAGCCGGCCGAGTTGTGGTTGGTCATTTTGTGATGGACCGAGCGGACGAGGGTGGCTTTGTCCATGACGGCCGCGGTTTTCGGGAGGCGGTCATTGACTTCGATGTCCGGGCAGGCCGAGCGCATTGGCCGGTGCGGGCCGCGGATGGATTCCTCCGCGTCGGGTTTCATGTCGAACGTCTCGTGGTGACTCGGCCCGCCCCATTGAAACAAGAAGATGACGCGGTGAGCCCGGACCGGCGGGCGCGGGCCGCCGTACTGGCTGGAAGCCTGAAGGATTTTGGGCAGGGAAAGCCCGAGCAGGCCGAGCGACCCGGCCTGGATGATCGAGCGGCGGCTGACGAGGCGCGACTGGTGAAATGACGGACAGGCGTGGGACATGGGCGAGCGCGCACGGGGCGCGGTTCAATGGCGGAGGAGGAATTCTTTGGCGTTGATCAGGCTCCAGGTGATGTCTTCGAGGGCCGCGCGCCGGGTCGCCGGATCCGCGAGCAGGGGCAGCAGGGCCGCGGATTCTTCCGGCGCGGGCGGACGCGTCAAGGTGGCCCAAAACAACTCGTCCAGCGAAGCGGCCGGATCTCGATGCGCTTCGGCAAGAGCGCTGAGACGGTTTTCTGGATGGCTGAGCAGGCGGGCGAGGCCAGGCCCGCTGGTGAGCGTGAAGACCTGGCTCAGCGAGCTCTCGTTGCTGCGTTCGCAGCCGCAGACCGTGGTGCGCGGCGGTTTGCCAAAATCTTTGAGAAACAGGTCGGCGTCGGTGGAATTCGATCGCCGGCCCCCCAGCCGTACGCCCGGAATGGCGGCGGCCGCCGAGGTATCGGGATAGCTGCCAAAACGGGGCTCGACGTTGAGGACTTGGTGGATGGCGTCGAGGAGCGGCTCGGCCGGTAGCCGACGGACGACCGGGTGCGAGTAGTGCACGGTGTCATCGGCATTTTCCGGTCGCGGCGTGCTCGACAGGTGCCAGGTGCGCGATTGGCAGATGAGCCGGATGAGCGGGCGGACGCGCCGACCATTTTCGACAAAGAATCGGGTCAGCGCCTCGAGCAGAGCGGGGTTGGATGGCGGGTTGGTGAGGCGAAAGTCATCCACGGGCTCGACGATGCCCGTTCCCATGAGATGGGACCAGATGCGGTTGACTTGGACGCGGTCGAAGAGCGGGTGATCGGGACGAGTCATCCAGTCGCCAAGGCGGGCCAAGGCCTGGTCATCGGGCACGGCATGGCCGCCCTCGCCGAGGAAGGCGGGTGCGGGAATGGCGCCGGACTTTGGGTGTTTGAGCTCGGATTTGCCGCCGAGGACGACAACCTGTTCGCCGACGAATTCCATCTTGTCGTTTTCGTCGCGGCGGTCGTTGCGGAGGATGGTGTAGTCGAGGCGGTCGAAGACGGCGGCGAACCGGTAATAATCGTCCTGGGTCCAGCGCTCGAACGGGTGATTGTGGCATTTGGCGCAGCCGAGTCGGGTACCGAGGAAGACTTGGGCTACCGCCTCCGCGCGCAGGGTCGGCTCGCGGATGGCCCGGTAGAAATTGGCCGGCGGGTGCTGGTAGGTGCTCCCGAGCCCTGTGACGATAGCTCGGGTAAATTGATCGAGCGGCCGGTCGTCGGCCACGTTCTGGCGGATCCATCGATGAAAGGCGGTGACCCCGGTGACGTCGAGCAGCCGTTCCTCGACGCGGAGGAGGTCAGCCCATTTGAGCGCCCAATGGTCGGCGAATTCCGGGCTGGCCAGGAGCGAGTCGATCAATCGGTCCCGCTTATCGGGCGCCGAGTCGGCGACGAAAGCGCGGGCCTGATCGGCGGTTGGCAGGCGCCCGGTGAGGTCGAGCCACGCCCGGCGGGCGAACGTGCTGTTGTCGTCCTCGGGTGAGGCAGGCAACCGGCGCTCGCGGAGGCGGGCGAATACGGCCTCGTCGATCAGGTTTCGGGGAGCGGGGAGTGAGTCAGCCAACGGCGGCCGGTCCGGCATGAACGCCAAGCTGACGGGGGCCTGGAGGTGCTGGAAGCGGACGATGACGGTGGTATCGCCGGATTTTTCGGCCCGGACGACGCCGTCGGGCGAGACCGTGACAAGCAGGTTGGAGGGTTCGTAGACTGCCCACCGGGTGATGTCGCGGGACGTGCCATCGGAGAAATGCGCCGTGGTCGTGAGCGCCACCTCGCGGATCGGCTCGACGAACAGGCCGCCCGGCGGCGAGACGGCCAGACGCGTGAGCACCGGTGTCTCCGTCGGATCCATGACGGCACCCCCGGCGATCCAAGTGCGGATCAGCCGGAAGGCCTCGCCGTCGGGATCAATGCGTCGGCCGCCCTCGTGATCCGTCAGCTCAGCCGGTTTTCGCAACAGTGCACTGGCATCCGGGTTCTTCAGATCGAGACGCCGGCCGCGCGGTTCCGCGGTCAAGGTGGCAAAATCTTCCTCAGGTGACTCGCCTCGAAGTGAAAGTTTCAGCTTCCCCTTGCCGCTGGCGCTGCCGTGGCACGCACCCGTATTGCACCCCGCTTTGCTCAAAATCGGCATGATGTCGTGCCGAAACGAGGGGATCGACTGGGCCAGTCCGCCGCCGCACACCAAAACACTCAATGCCAGTCCCGCCGCCGCGCCCTGCCGCGCCCCCCGCCCGGGTGTCCGATACCGGGGGGGCGACATCGGTCGCGACTGAATGGAATCCCTCATCATTGCAAAGCCAAAGCGTGGCTCTCACCAGGGCCCCTGACAAGGGAATCTCGCCCCTGCCGTCGGCTCAGGAAATCGATCAGGGCACGGAATAAAGGGCTCGCTCATCCTCTTTTTCCGATCCTCGATTTCGATCCCTAGATTTGCTATCCATTGGCACGATTGGACATTGCCAAATCAGGCAAGGAGCGAAAAAAAGTGTGGCCGGAGCGAGATTTGAGCGTTACAAGCGCGCGCGCCTTCTGCATGATACCCCGCTTGCGATTTTTAGAGTCCCCCATTCCCTGGTCTCCCCGGTCAGCGGCCCTATCGTTCGTGCGCCGCGCGGGCTGGGCGAGTGCGTGTTTTTGCGTCTCGTTGGCATCGCCCGTGGCCGTGGCGGGCGACGGATCGGTGACGTCGTTGGCTGAGCGCGAAATCGCGCGGCGCGATACGGCCATCCGCCGCGCATCCGACTTGATGCAGGAAGGCCATGCGGCCCGAAAAAGTCGCGATCTGGCGCTGGCGGTCGACTCGTACTCCCAGGCGATCCAACTCTTGCCGGTCGCGCCGGCCACGGCCGCTCTGCGCGCCCAATTAATTGAGGCGTATGCCTCGGCGGCCACGGCCCGGGCCGAGGAACTGGCCGCTCTGGCGCGTTATGACGACGCGAATCGCACTCTCGACGAAGTCTTGCGCGGCGATCGGGCGCCCGACTACCGACCGGCTTTGAGGCTCAAGGAGCAAATCCAGGATCCGGAACACTACAACCCGGCGGCCACTCCTGCCCACCTCGAGAATGTCCAAAAAGTGACCGAAGCCCTCACTTTGGCCGAGGGGCACTTCGCCTTGGGCAATTTCGACCAAGCCCGCGACCAGTATCACCGAGCCTTGGCGATCGATCGCACCAACGTCGCCGCGCGCCGGGGGCTTGAGCGCATCGAGCGGCGCATTTCTGAACACCATTTAGCCAGCCGTGACCACACTCGTGCCACCGCGCTCCGAGAAGTCGACAGCCAGTGGGAAACCGCGGTTCCTGAGCTGGCCCGAGCGATCGGAGGCGCGATGGGTGAGGATCGGGGCGGCGGGCCCGGAGGCGGGGCGACCGCTCGGGAAAAAGTGCGGTCCATAATTTTGCCGCAGGTGCAGTTGGTCGACGCCTCCCTGGACGAGGTGGTCCAGTTTCTGCTGATCCAGAGCAAGAATTACGACACTCTGGAGCCTGATCCGGCCCGCAAAGGCG
>JBJXFS010000151.1:0-7352 GCA_046155625.1 Verrucomicrobiales bacterium
CACAACCCAGAGCAGCACACACTACCCCGACCAGCGCCAAACGGTTCTCCGCTTCACCCCAGAAAATCGCCCCCAGAGGGGTCAATTTTAATTGTCGTCAACGCTCACGTTTAGTTGTCGCCACACAATTGCGAGCAACAGAACAATGGCTGCACTTTTCATGATGCTTTCCTCAGCCGACAGTTTTATTATCCGACCGTCACCTTTTGTCCTGGATATGCGACAGTCGCATAACCGGGGCAAATGCGACACGGAGGGGCAGAGCTTCGCTTGTCTCGGTCATGGTCCTGAATTACCAGAATCACGAGAGCTTGCCAATGTGAATTGTTGGCACCGTTCGCCGGCCGCGTCCGCTCCCGCGCGACCCGAAGTGCCAAGCCTTGAATCGCCAGGTCCTCCGCGCTGGTGGGTGGCCCCTGCCCATCAGAACACCGGGGGGAAATTATAGACACCCACTTTATTTTTTCAGTAGATGTGGAAAGAGCGAAAAAGCTGTTTTTACATAAAATCCACTTCAAATATGGAACCCATGGTAATCACTATAATACTTGATGCAGTCAGGTCTCACCAGCCAATAAATAAGTGGGTGTCTCAGATTGCCACTGGGATGCTCTCGCATCCACTGGCGGTGCGGGCGGGGACCAGGGCGCGTTTCGGGTGAATGAGCCGACGGCGCCGTTGCGCTGAGGCGATGCCGGTGTCGCGCCTCGTGAGGCAAACCCGTTTTATCAGCCATCGTGGTTTGGCACCTTGTACACTGCTTCAAGGCGCTTCTCTTCATCGATAACAAGGAGTAACTTCCCAGAGGTAAATCGGTAACGGAAGAGCTTTCCATTTCTTTCAAACTCCAGATAGCTGTCCACGAGATAAAAGACGGTTCCTGCGTAGCTGTACTCAATTCGTTTGACCCGTCCGCCCTCCTCAATAGGGCGATACGAAAACCTCCGAGTTCCTGCCCCTTGGCCGCCGTTCCGCGCGCCTGTTAGTGATGTGCGCTCGTACGGGAATATAAAGGGCCTTTCGTAAGTTCCGCCGCACTCGCCATCAGATTTCCAGCCCCTAAATGCGATTCGTATATTCCCGAAATCGAGCAACCCGAAACCATCTACACCGTGAGAGTAGATTCCGAATGTTAACGTTCCTGTTTCAGGATCAAAACTGCCACTAGTCTTAATCTTTGGCTTCAAGACGGCGCGAATTTCCACGGGAATGCTCTCGGGCTCCAAAGGAGAGAGAACGTTCTCCTCTTGTGCCAATGCGAGGCAAGTCAGGATTAACAATGGTAATGCTAGACGTATGATTTTCATGATTCTACGATGGCTAACGTTAAATTGAGCCTCTGTGTGGATTAATAGTTATGGCACACAGAGGGAAATGCGGAGCAAATCCCTCCCTTCGGGGCAGACTTCGTCCATGGGCGGTGCATTGGGCGACAATGGCCAGAAACGGAGCCCTTGCCAAGAGGAACCTGGGGGGATGTTTGGGAAAGGAAAAAACTTTGAAGGAAAGGGGGAGGAGGTTGGACTCGTCCAGATCGAGCGGACTGGGGGCTCCGGCGCCCGGGCGGTCAAGGATATGGAGGTAGATCCTAGTTGTCTCTACCGATGAATTGCCGAGGAGGGACTGGACGGTACGGATGTCGGTGCCGCTTTGGAGGAGGTGGGTGGCGAACGAATGGCGGAGGGTATGACAGGAGGCCCGTTTGGCGATGGCCGACTTGCGGACGGCATCGGCGAATTGTCGCTGGAGGGAGTTTTCATGGAGGTGATAGCGGGCGTAGTGGCCGGTCCTCGGATGAGGGCAGAGTTTGGCGGCTGGAAAGATGAACTGCCAGGGCCATTCACGCGGGGCGTTGGGGTATTTGCGGGAGAGGGATTCGGGCATGTGGGCTTCGGCGACGCCGGCGATGAGGTCCTGGCGGTGTTTTTCGCGGAGGGTGGCGAGGTGCGATTGGAGGCGGGGTTCGAGGGCTTTGGGGAGTGGGACAAGACGGTGTTTGCCAAGCACCAAGCTGTGCCTCCGGTTTTCCCCGGTCGCAGTCTGTTCTGGGCGGACTGCGGGCGGTCACCGCCCCATGACATGACCCTAAGAACCCGGATGCGAACCACGAAAGGCACGAAACACACGAAAAACCAAGGCGTTGCCCAATGATCACCTGTTCACCTGATGGAGGAGGAGGTCGCTTGTCCTAACCCAATGAATTTGCGTGTGTTTCGTGACTTTCGTGGTTCCAATGTCCCGTTTTGGGATCACAGGTTCGCGCCGTGACAAGCCTCTGGTGAAACCTTTTCTTGTTCTTGTCACTTTACTCGTGGCCGGCTTGAGGGCTGTGGCGCGGCTCATCGAGGCCTCGCGCGACCTGATCTTGTGGGCTCCGTTCGCGGTCCTGGATGCTGCGCTCGGGATGGACGAGTTTTTCCGGCTCCAGATCCAGAAATGAAGCCGCTTGTCCAGGCTCAACGGCCCTCCGACCCCGCAAGATCCGCCTCCGATCGACCTTGAACTCTGGCCAACCTGCCCGGAAATTCAGCGATTGCGACCACTTCGGCCCAGTCTGCGAGTGGCCATGAGCGGGTGCCGGGAGTCACTACCAGCAGTCGGTCTAATTTCAGGTCAGCGCGTGCGATGTGCATGGATTTGCTGAGGGTCGGGGCGTCGGCGTGTTTGATTTCGATGCCGAGACGCTGGCCGTTCACCTGCGTGAAAATGTCGAGTTCCGCGCCGCCGTGAGTGGCCCAGTAGTAGAGGTTGCGGTCGCCGAGGGTGGCGGCGGCTTGTTCGAGGACGAAACCCTCCCAGGAGGCCCCCAGTTTCGGATGTCCTGTGAGGGCGGCGGCCGTAGGCACATCCAGAAGGGCGTGGAGCAGCCCGGCGTCGCGCACGTAGATCTTTGGGGCCTTTACCTGGCGCTTGCCCACGTTTTCGAACCACGGCGGCAACTGCCGCAGGAGAAACAAGGAGGTCAGGTGATCCAGGTAGCGGCGTGCGGTGGCTTCCGAGGAGCCGAGGGAGCGCGCAAGTTCCGCTGAATTCCATGTCTGGGCATGATAGTGGGCTGTCATCGTCCAGAAGCGCCTCAGGGTGGCCGCTGGTACGGTGATGCCCGCCTGCGGCAGGTCGCGCTCAAGAAGCGTGCGCATCAGCGCCTCCAGCCATGCGCGGGCAGCGGCATCGCTGTCCGCCATGGAGGCCGGCGGATAGCCGCCTCGCCACCAGAGCGCACGCCATTCGGCAGGTCCGACTTCGCTGAGATCAAACCCATGCAGGTCCACAAACGTGGTGCGCCCGGCGAGTGACTCCGAGACGCCGCGCACCAGCTCCGGTGCGGTGCTCCCCAGCAGGAGGAATCGTGCCGGCAGCGGACGACGGTCGGCCAGGACGCGGATCAGCAGAAAGAGGTCCGGCTGACGCTGGATCTCGTCAATGACTATGAGGCCACGCAGTGGTTCCAGAGCCGTGAGCGGCTCGCGGAGGCGCGACACGTCCACCGGATCCTCCAGGTCGAAAAAGTGTGCCGGTTTGTGCTCCTCCGCGATCATCCTGGCGAGCGTCGTCTTTCCGACCTGCCGCGGGCCGAGCAACGAGACAACGGAGTTCCCTTTCAGGCCCATGCGGATCTGTTCTGCGTAGGCCGAACGGGATTTCATGGCGCACGGATTATTGAAAATCGTTCGTTAAGCAACCGATTTTCAATGTAGAATCCGAGCCCCCTGTGTTGGATACCTGTCGGCAGCAGAGGACCGTCGGCAGCAGAGGACCGGGCATCCCCCGGACTCTCCCTCACGACACTCCGTCGCTGGGTGGGTGATCGGAGCGCGGAACCGCGATCGGTCACGCCTCCGTTTCCGCCTGCTTCGCCCGCCATCGGGCCACCCTGGCACGAAGCGCGGCGCGCCCGGCTTCGCTCGCCTGCGAGGCGGCCTTCCGTTGCCGCTCGGCCTCGGCGAACTCCGGATCGGCGAGCCGCCTCCGGTAGCTCTCGCGCTGCGCCTCGCGCTGCTTCTGTCGGTCGGCGTAGGGCATTGGGGGGATATCAAAGTACCTGGGACAGGGGTCGAACCTGCACTCCTTGCGGAACCAGATCCTAAGAGTGGTTTTGTTGTTTCGTAACGTGTTTACGCACACCTTTTTGCCAATTCCTTGGGGCAATTTCGGGGCTCAAAATGAAGCCTCTACCGCACGTCGCACCCCCGGCTTGCCGCCTCCAGATTCAACCGACAATGATTTTCCCACATTCTGGCAGACACGCCATATTCTTGTGTAGCGAAAGTCGGGCTAACGCCCGGGACACCAAGCAAGGTGATAGTGCGCCAGAGAGGAATCGGCAGGAATGCCGTGGGCGGTGCAGTAATTTGACGGGATTGCCGCCATCTGCCTTGTCCGTAATCGGACGCTCGTCACTTCAGACACAAATGAGTTCAACCGCGTGCTGGACTGCATCTCGATCCCTGCGGGGGCGTGGTGGCGGTGCCATACCAGAAGGGGGGAATTATGCTGGCGCAGTGAGGAACGGTGGCCTAATTTTCCAAAAATTGTTTCATGCACCCCCCCGCCCGCCTTCACATTTGGGTGACTTGCGCCCTCCTGGGTGTAGCGGCAGGCTATGGGCTGCGGTCGGTTACCGCGGGACACGCGAGAAAACTCAAGGCACTGGAAGAAACCTCAAGCGCCTCCGATCCCCCACCACTTCCCGTGATCCCCGCCGCTCTCGAGCCCGCGCGCTCGGCAGACGAGAACCTGCAACCTTTCCCCCCTGGCTTTGAGGGAATGAGCTTGGAGGCAATCTGTCGCAAAGGCCCGCTCTCCGAGCGCTTCGTCGCTCTTCAAGCATGGGCGGACCACCTCCCAAGAGAAGCGGTTCCCGCAGCAGTCCGGGAAATCTATTCATCGTTAATGTTCAGCAAGCCCATGGAAGCCAGCATGGCGCTCGCGATGGTGATGGCTCGTTGGGGTGAGAAAGACCCAGAGATGGCCTTGGCGGTGCAAAAATCGAACGCCTACTCGAGCCTTGCGTGGCCGTGGAGCTGGTCCACTCTGCTGGCTTCCATGGCAGACCGCGACCCGGCCATGGCGCGACGTACCTTTGAGGAATCTGGTCTGATTCTTGCCCGCTCGTCATTCAGCGGACAGCTAACCGATTTTGGAATTGCCCTGGGGAAAAACGATCCGCAGGCTGCATTACGATGGGCGGCCGCCCTGCCGGGGACTCAGCGGACTGTCGCCTTGGGCGCCCTGATGCAGAGCGGACGGTTCAGTTCCGCCGAGGCCGCGGAATCGTTGAGGCCGTATCTCCATCTGCCGGAGGTTCGTCAGAGTTTGAAGCAGCAATGGTCGAGAGATGATCCTGCCGCCGCTGCAGAGTGGATGAAGCCGTACTATGCCAACACGAAAAGTGATCTGCTCGCGACATGGGGCGCGCAGGATCCCGTGGCGGCACTCGCGTGGGCTCAGACCAATCTGGAACCAGCCCAACAGGCCAAAGAATGGCCCGGACTCGCCTACAGCTACGCCCGGCATGATCCGGTGGCGGCAAGTGAATGGGTTGCCTCCCTGCCGAATGGCGAGGCGCGGGTAGAATCTATCAAGCAACTGGCCAGCACATGGAATGATGAGGCTGCGCTCGCTTGGGTGCGTGCGTTGCCCAGTGCGGCAGAGCAGGATGCCGGCCTGTTTTCGGTGGCCAAGGCACGCCAAGAATACGACGACTACGCCGGATCCGTGGCGGTCGCTGCAACCGCTGCGCCCGACAATCCGCAACGGCTGGAGATCATCAAGGCGACGTGGCAACGCTGGCACAAACAGGAAGCCGAGGCGGCTGCGCAGTGGCTGCAGTCGGCAGCACTCCCTACGTCAGACTTGGCGGCACTCAATGCACTGGCCAACGAAACCACGGAGGAACAAAAGTGAATGTGCGTGTATTGAGGAAAACGTGGTGTGGAGTGGTCGTCATGGCGGCCTGCGGGATGGCCTTTGGCTGGTGGCTGGCGGGGAGATCTGCGTCACCGGTGGCCAAGAGTGAGTCCCACGCCGTGGCGCCCAAACCTATGGCACCCGGTGCTGCCCGCACGCAGCCTCTCCTGGTGGCGATGCCTCCAGGCTTCGAAGGTGTCTCCCTTCTCACACTGCGGGAGCATGGCAGCGTGGATCAGCAGATCCGAGCCGCACTGGCCCTATCCGAACGTTGTCCGGTGAAGGAGATCCCCGAAATGCTGCGTCGCTTGCCGAATTATTCCGGTCGCTCTGGCGTGGCCACCGAACTGTTGCGTTTCGTGCTGGTCGCCCGCTGGACCGAGGCGGATCCCGCCGCCGCTCTGGATTCTATTCGACCAGGCACCAAACCGCCCGCAGAGGAACTCCAACCATATTCTATCCTAGCGACGCTCGCGGTATCGCAGCCAAGCCTATTGATTGACCACTGGCAGGAAGTGAAAACCAAGCTGGCTGTTTATGATGAGGAAACGCCCGGCTTAATCCGGGCTTTGCTCGCGGCCGCACCGGAGCGGGCGGCGGAGGTTTTCGCTTTGGTCAACAACGACCAAAAACTCGCGAATGCGGCAATTCCAGCGCTCTGGACTATGGATCGGGAAGAGGCCAAACGGATGGCGATTGCTAATGGCAAAGTGAGTGAATTGCTCGACTGCTGGGGGAATGAAAATCTGGACGAGGCGTGCCGCTGGGCGTTGGAGCATGGCCCCAAAGGTTTGCCGGTGACCAAGCTCTCCTCGTGGGTGGAAACCAATCCCGCTGAGGCTCTGACCTATTATCAAAACGAGGCCAGCCAGGAGGCCAAAAATGCGCTAGTGCGTTTCCTGAGCCTGGAGATCGGCAAAGACGATCCTACTCAGGGTATCGATTGGTTGCTGCCTCAGCCGGAATCACGCGAAAAAAACATGGCCTTGGGCGCGCAAATGATAAATTGGGTCGGCCAAGATCCGGAGGCCGCTTCGGCGTGGTTGCGGGCGCGCCCCGCAGGGGAGGAACGAGATTCGCTGGTGCGCTCGTTTACACATGTTGCCCTGGCGGTGGACCCGCCGATGGCTTTGGAGTGGTCAGCCACCATCGGCGATCCCAAAATCAGAGATGTAGCGCTGGAGCGGAATTATTTGACATGGGCTAGGGAAGACCCGGAGAGCGCCCGTGCTTGGCTTGAAGGAACCCCGCCAATGCCGGAAGAGATGGTCATGAAGCTAAAAAAGGGTGACTAAGGTAAGCGTTCGACGGAACCGCATCGGGTTTTGCGGGCGAGCGCGGGGCGGCGAGTGCAGGCTGACGATGGAGTTGTTGAGGGGCCTGTGCGACTACACGGGGACCGGCAATGATTCGCTGAAACGAAGTCTGACCCAACCCAGCAT
>JBJXFS010000156.1:0-15434 GCA_046155625.1 Verrucomicrobiales bacterium
GCTCCCCACGCCGCCTCGCAGCGACGCAGTTTCTTCAAAGTTCTCGCAGGCCCAACGGAAGCCTGCGGCCGGGGTCTCCCACCCCAGAAGAGGACGCTGCTCGGCAGCGCACGAGTGGCGGGCTGGGGCCGCCGCAAAAACGCGAACGTTTTGATTGCGCTTGCGACCGCTCTGCGCCGAATACGAAAGTCGGCAAGGCGGCCCCGGCCCGCCACCCCGAGTCTCCGGACTTGCGATGGCTCAGCTCATGGTATGGTAGGGTGTCATGTCACGTTCCCGGCGTAATGACACCCCGGCGGCCGCCCCAGGCGATCGTTCGTGGGGGTCGTTGTCTCACATCCCGGATTTCGATCCGTCCCTGGTCGGGTTGTTCGACCAATTGTCCCAGCACCCCATGCTGGCCAGCTATCGCGACGCCTTCGAACAAGCGACTGGCATGCCGTTGTGGCTCGAACCGCCTGCCGAATCGGGGGCCGGCCCGCCCGTGGGGTCGTCGCACTGTCCGAGCGACAAGGTGAATCCCTTTTGCCGTAAAATATTCTGGACCGATGATCCCTGCCAGCCCTGCGTCGAGGCGCATGCACTGCTCGTGGCTGTCCCAGGCGAAAAAGCCGCCACCATCCGCTGCTTCGCCGGTCTCCAGGTGACGGCGGTTCCGGTGTGGATGGGCACCCAAATCCTCGGCTACCTCAGGACGGGCCAGGTTTTCTCCGAACCGGCGGGGCCGGGCGATTTCAGTAAAGTCTCCGATATGCTCCGCCAAGACCCGGGCTTCCGCGAACGCGATCTTGAACCGCTGCGTCCGCTCTTCCTCACCGCTCCGGCGATCGCCACCGAGCGTTATGCCGCCCTCGTCCAACTCCTCGTTTTCTTCTCC
The DNA here is from genome assembly GCA_046155625.1 of Verrucomicrobiales bacterium. GTDB lineage: Bacteria > Verrucomicrobiota > Verrucomicrobiia > Verrucomicrobiales > V1-33 > CAJBME01. The sequence continues at coordinate 878 of JBJXFS010000156.1, forward strand.
GAACAATTGTCCGCTCTCGCCGAACGACTCCTTCATGCCGGCCACTCCAACCAGCCCGAAGCCGTCAAGAAAGCCTGCGCTCACATGCGGCGCTACTTCGACCAAGAAATCACTTTGGATGAATTAAGCCGCGCGGCCGGCGTGAGCGCGCACCACCTCTGCGCCGTGTTCAAGGAAGCGACCGGGGTGACCATGATCGAATACCTCAATCGCGAGCGCGTCCTTCAGGCCAAGAAGCGGCTCCTCAGCCGGTACGCCCGCGTTTCCGAGGTCGCCCTCGACGTTGGATTCGGGTCGCTCTCCCAATTCAACCGATGCTTCTCGAAATACGCCGGCGAGAGCCCGACGGAATACCGCCGCCGGGTACTCGCCCCAGCCCGCGGGTTGGCGGCCTAACCACAAGAATCCGCCGTGGAGCGGACCGCGCGCCGACCGACGGTCACTCGCCCGTCGTGGAAGAGAACATCCACTCGTAGGCTTTCTGGGAGACCAGGGCGAGCTTGGGCAGGTCATCCCGGCTGAAATACTCCGAATTCTTCCATTTATCTCCGTCCTTGTAAATGCGGGTCACGGAGACGTTGAACCTTGGCTTTTCGGAGTTTTGGTCGCGCCAGATGGCGGCCTTGATGGCGCCGAGGCGGACTTCGTGAACGGGTTTGTTGGAGGTATTGCTTTGCATAGGAGGCAGGGGGGGATGGGGTTTAATGGAGAGGCGCGGGGCGACCCGAGGCGCGACAGCCGGCGATCGAATCGCTCCCACCCAAGCACACCTCAAACGGACACCGCCGAACGCCTCTTTCAACAAATCTCACACTTCCCGTTTCACGGCGCTCGTCCTTCCTCCACGTCCATGAGCTGGAAAAAAGTCACGATGTCATGACGGTCGGCGAGACCGGCTTCTTCCTTTGCTTTGATCAGACTGGGGGTTCCGGAGTCGTTCCAGCCGCGTTTGATCAGGAACGTATTCCAGACCTCGATTTGTTCGGCGCTCGGTCGACGGCCGTGAGCGAAGGCCCATTCGAGCAGTTCCTCGTCGCTGCCGCCCTCAAGCACGCGCGCGGACAGCGCCTCCCAGGGGACGTCGAAAAAACTGCAGAAGCGGTCGTCGAACGTGCGGTTCCCCTCCATGAAGCCGACGTGGTAGCCGGCCGGCAGTTGTCCGGCTGCGTGGCAGCGGATCTTGTCGACGAGTCGGGCGAAAAATACGACGCCGTTGGTTTTGACGCTCGGGCTGCGCAGGGGAAAGCTCATGGCTCACATGACGGCAGGATGCGTTCCCGTGCAAGCGATGCGGCGTGGATGGCGCGGGGCCGCGGTTACTCATAAAGCCGGATCAGCCCGGCGTGGTCGAGCGCGCCGTGGCCATGGGTGAGGACGAATCTTTCCCACTGGGCCAGGGAATTGCGAAGGGTGGGCGAATCCAATCCCACGGTTTCCGCGAGTTGGCAAATGAGGCGGACATCCTTGAGCTGGAGCTCGGCGCGCCCGCCCGGCGCAAAATCGCGGCGGATCATGCGGTCGCCATGGATCTGCAGGATCCGGCTTTCGGCGAAGCCGCCGAGCAGGGCCTCGCGGACCCGGGCCGGATCGACTCCGGCAAGCTCGGCCAAACGCAGCGCCTGGGCGACGGCATCGATCGTCTGGGCCACGATAAGCTGGTTCGCGAGCTTGGTGACTTGGCCGGAGCCGGTTGGTCCGAGGTGGGTAATTCGGTTTCCCAAGACCTGGAGGACGGGCAAGGCACGCTGGAATGCGTTTTCGGTGCCGCCCGCCATGATGGTCAGGGTGGCGGCTTCGGCGCCCACCTGCCCACCGGACACCGGCGCATCGAGCCACGGGACGCGGCGGGCGAACTCGCGCGTGTCCTCTACGCCGGTGGTCCCAAAATCGATGACCAGGGCACGGGGATCGAGTCCCTCGCACAACCCGCCCGGGCCAAAAACCACCTGACGCACGACCTCGCTGGTGGTGAGACCTAGACAAACCAATCCGTCCCCGATTTCCCGCGCCAGCCCAGCCGGGGTCGCGGCGCGCTGCATGCCGTGAGCGGCGGCGGCGGCGGCCGGCCCATCGCTGCGGTTCCATACTACCACCTCCGCGCCGGCGGCGTGGAGGTGGCGGACCATGGCGCGACCCATGTGGCCAAGGCCGACGAATCCGATCTTGTACCCGCTGAGAGCCGTGCTCATCTTCATACCGTTACTCCAATGAGACTCCGGCGCATTGCAAATCCATATACCCATCATCCATGAAGGTCATTGTCACCGGCGGAGGCGGCTTTCTCGGATCCCAGCTCTGCCGCCAACTCCTCCAGCAGGGCGCGCTCACCGGCCCCTCCGGCGCACCGGAAACCATCCGTGAAATCATCTTGTTCGATAAGACCTTCCCGCGCCCTCCCGCCGACGCGCGGGTCCGGCAGATCACCGGCGACATCAGCGACCGCGACCAAGTGTTCTCGGTCATCGGCTCCGAGCCCACCACCTCGGTTTTCCATCTCGCCTCCATGGTGAGCGGAGAATGCGAGGAGCGATTTGATGATGCTCTGCGCGTCAATCTCGATGGTGGACGCCACGTATTCGAAGCCGCGCGCGCGTTGCCGGGCGTCCCCCGCTTGGTCTTCGCCAGCAGCATCGCCTGTTTTGGCGGTGAGGCGCGGCAGAACCCGAATACCGACCGCACCAAGCTCACCCCGCAAACGACCTATGGCATGACCAAGGCCATCTGCGAGTTACTGGTCAACGATCACTCGCGCAAAGGGCACTTCGACGGCCGTTCGGCCCGACTGCCAACCGTGATCATTCGGCCCGGAAAACCGAATGCCGCCGCCTCGAGTTGGGCCAGCGGCGTGTTCCGCGAACCACTGAACGGCGAAACCTGCCACCTGCCCGTCCACCGCGACCAATGTCACCCGATGACCGGCTACCGCACCGTCATCGAGTCACTCATCGCCCTGCACGAACTGCCGTCATCCCGCCTCACCGACGACCGAGCCATCGGATTGCCCGCCCACCGCGTCACCCCACGGTTGGCCGAGTCCGTCCTGCACGAAGTGGCGCAGGACGTCGGTCTCACCATCGGCCCGATCACCGACGCCTTTGACCCCCGCATCCAACGCATCGTGGACAATTGGCCCGTGGCGGTGGACGGCGCGCGCGCCACCGCCCTGGGCCTGCCGTCCCCGCCGCCGTTAAAGACCATCGTGGCCCAGTACCTCGAAGATTTCGGCCCCAACCGCACCTGACCCGAATTTTAGCTACCGGCGGGCCGACTCGGCACACCACCCAAATGCATTCGGTTGGTGTACCGCCTTTCAGGCGGGCAGCAGCATTTTGACTCAAGGCGCCGGCTTCTGGGCCGGATCGCGCAGTCTCCAGAACCCTTTGAGTGGACTAAGATGAGCGGGCATCGCGTCGGTGACCGTGGCGGTGCCACCGCCACCGATGACGACGGAATCGTTCACTTCGGACCACGAACCAATGGCCAGGGACGAGCTGTAGTCGAGCGCATACGTCTTTCCGCGGTGTCGAAGGCGGTTAAATCAAAACTCACGACAACCCCGAGGGCCGTATTCCCAGCGCTTTTTTGAACCAGTGCTGGGAGGAGGTTGGTAACGATCGCGCCACCTTCGATTTTAACATCGAATCCGCGGCCCGCGCAGCACTGTTCGGCGAAGAGAAGTTGCAGCTTGTAGAGCTTCCCGGCTGCGCGCCATCGGTGAACTCGACATCCTGGACCAGACCGGGAGGCGCGCCCACCGTGCCGACGTTGACGCCGTAGATAATGTTACCTGACAGATCGAGTCCTTCGCCGGGATCCCCGCCAATGAAATGGCTCACCATGGTCGAAAGGACTGGGAAAGTGACGGCATTGGTGGGCTGGTTCCCTTCGAAACTTCGAATCCGTCGTTCTCTCCTCCGAGATCGCCCATTTGGATGTCGGCGATGATTTCTTCAAGATTGTTGGCGCTGGGCGAATCTCCAAATTCCGGTTTGGTCCGCCTCGGTCCTCATCCCTCGAGCAAGCGAACGCCGGTGCCCGCCCGCTCGGGGAACTGCGCTCTTCCTCTCTCCAAGCACACCCCCTCGGCCACGTCGCGCGCAATGAGGACTGCACCATCCATGTCGACATAATCCAGCAGCGGGAGGAGCATCCCGATCGCCGAGATGCCGACGCTGCTCTCGCTCATGCAGCCGACCATCACACTGAGGCCGCACCGCCGCGCCCGCTCGATCATCCGGCGCGCCGGGGTCAGACCCCCCGCTTTGGTCAGCTTGATGTTGATCCCGTGGAAATGGCCGGCACAGCGCTCGACATCCTCCTCGATCAGGCAGCTCTCGTCCGCAATCACGGGCAGGACCGACTCCACAAAGACACGCCTCATGCCGGCCCAGTCGTCCGCCTTGAGCGGTTGCTCGATGAATTCCACGCCCAGATCGCGCAGAGCGGGCGCCAGGGCGATCGTTTGCTCAGCGGTCCAGGCGGTGTTGGCGTCAATGCGGAAGCGGGCGTCCGTGTGACGGCGCAGGGCGCGTACGATTTCGAGGTCGTGGTCGGTTCCCAATTTGATTTTGTAGATCGGCCAGCCCGGAAACTCGGCCATTTTGGCGACCATGACATCGATGGCATCGATACCGATGGTGTAATTGCTGGGCGGAAGGTCCTCGAGTTCGAGTCCCCAGAGTTTCCACACCGGCTGGCCCAGGCGCTTGCCCCAGAGATCATGAGCGGCCTCGTCCAGCGCGCAGAGGGCAAAGCGGTTGGACCCGAGGACGGGAAAGACGTGTTGCCACAGATCTTCAGGCCTCTCGAATTCAGCGGCTTCAATCAGCGGTCGAGCGCCTTCGAGGGCGCGGCGCATCGCGTCGGCGGTGAACTCGGCGTAGGCATGGGACGACGCCCCTTCGCCGTACCCGGTGTGGTCGCCGTCGGTCAATTCGACGAGCAGGTTGTGCTGCACGGTGGTGGTTCCGTGGGCGATGGTGAATGGATGCCGCATCGGCAGATGCAGGTCGCGCAGGCTGAGGTGCATGGAGATTCAGGGATGAAGGCTGAGCGTCGGCCGCCATTAGCGCCGCGGAAACGTCATGCTGGCGAAATCGATGCTGTGCGGCTGGCCGGCCGCATCGCACAGGAAAACAGCGAGTTCGTCGACATACATGCCGGGTGGCAGACCGAAGACGTGCCGGTTGACTGGTGTCATCCGGTAATCGACCATGTTTTCCGTAGTGACATAGAGGTGACCAAATTTTTCGTGCACCACGAGCGGGATGAAGTCGGGGCCATACTGGCCCAGATAGCGTTTCCATAGTTCCGGGAGCGTGGGCGCGGGCTCGGCCACTCTGGAGAATGTCTGCGGACCGACAGTGAATCCGGCGATCGCCCCGGCGGCGTCACGATGGAAGACTACCAAGGCATCGCTATGGAGTCGGCTGTTGAGCAGAAATTCCCAGTCGCCCCGACGGGTCAGCGTGCACGGTTGGCTCGCGCAGTTGCCGACGAGCCGGCCGGTTTCGACATGCCACTGGGCCCAGAAACTCCGTGATTCGAAATTGCCGGCGAAGCCATCGAGCGGCGGCGCGGCGGCGGAAAGGGCGGATTCGTTGGCGGAAGCCGGCGCCTTCTCCCCGGTCTTGACCTCGAGCATCAGGGACAGAGCGAGATCGGCCAGCCGGCCGATACGGGCGTTGACGATGTCTTCGTTGCCGAGCACGACGACGCCGAGTTGCGATTCGGGCAGGAAAACCAACGCGGTCGAGTGCCCGTAGACCGCCCCATTGTGGCCGACGGACCGATGGTGGCGGAACTTGCCGATGACGAAAGCAATCCCAAACCCCGCTGCCTCGTCGAATTGCGGGCGCCACATCTCCGCGACAGTGGACGGTCGCAGCACGGTGCTCTCGCCGCGCATCGCCCGGGCCAGTTCGACGAGAAATTTCGCGAGGTCGGGGGCCGTTGTGAACAAATTTCCCGCCGGGATGGTGCCCAGATCAAAGAGTGGGGCTTCGGCGCGTACAAACCCGCCCTTACCATCCGCGATTCGCATGCGCGAGACGATCACCCTCCCTCCCGCGACATCCGTGCGGCGCCAGACCGAGTGATCCATGCCCAGCGGACCGAGCAGGCGTTCCTGCTGGTAGCGCTCGAACGGCTGACCCGCCAGGGTGGCCACCACATGCCCAGCCAGCGACGGGGCGATGTTCGAATAGCGAGTGCGCACGACAGGTGGCGTGGCGATCACGCAACCAGCCAGACTCTCGCACGTGGCCGCAAGCGTTGGCTCTGTGGAATCAAAATACCCGCCCACCGGTGACTCGCGCTGCAGCCCGCTGCGATGGCAGAGCAATTGCCGCACGGTGACAGGGGGCGCGTCGGGAAACGGGTGGTGGGGGAGCGCGAGGATCGGGAAATCCGACAGCGGCGCATCGAGGTCGATCCGACCGGCCTCGACCATTTGCATGACGGCCATGGCGTTAAACAGCTTCGAGATCGATCCGGCGCGGAACACGCTGTCCACGTCGGCCTCCCCAAAGCCACCGGTGTGGACGATCCGCGTGCCGTCGGTCAGCGCGAGCGCTACGCCGCCAATCCCCCAGTCCTGCATCTCCTGGCGGACAGCCGCCTCCAGCTTTGGCACGGCGGTGGCATAATCGGTCTCGGCATTCATCGGGGCGAGTGGGGCGACCATGGCGGCGGCGAGGGCAGGGAGTCGGCTGGGTTTCATGGCTTGAGATGTGTCCGGAGGGCCTGGAGCAAACGCGAGAGCATTTCCGGAGAGTGGCCGGCGCACACGGCCAATCGCAGGATGCCGTCGGGCCCCAATCCGCTGTAACTCGGAATATGAGGCACGAGAATCCCTTCGGCCATCAAAGCGAGATGCAGCCGCCGCATCGCTCCGGAGGAGCCTGTGCTGAATCCGATGTTGGGCGTCGGTTCGGCAGTGACCGGGACGCCAAGCGCACGCAGGCCGTCGCGCACCACCTTCACGTTTTCCCGCAGCGTGCTTCGCAGATCAGGCCGGGCCAGGCAGATCTCGAGGGCGGCCACGGTGCAGCCGGCCAACGGCGAGGCCGGCGCACTGGCCCCGTCAAAATAATGCGAGGCCCGGCGCACTTGGTCGAGGAATGCCCGCGTGCCCGCCACAAGTCCCCCAAATCCACCCATCGCCTTGGCCAAGGTGCCCACGGCGGTCAGCCGTACCCCCGCCCATCCAGAGCCGCCGTTCACCTGCGACCACCGACCGCATTCGTCCAGTGTCCCCCGCCCGTTCGCGCCCAGCACCCCCACGCCGTGGGCGTCGTCGAGGTGGAGCGTCGCGGGAGCGAAGCCGGACAACACGCTGATGAAGTCGTCCACGGGCGCGATCCGACCCGTGGAGGGCGACACTCCATCGGTCATGACGAGCGGCCGGCCACCCGGTGACAGATGCGCCCGGAGTTTCCCGGCCAGATCCTCCGGCTCCCGATCGCGGAATAGAATGATCGGTCGCCCGACCAACCGCGCGGCTTCCTCGACGCTGTAATGCGCCGAATCATCAAGGAATACCTCGCTCGCATCCGCCGCCAGCACCGGTGCCAGCACATGATTGGCGCTGTAGCCCGAGGCAAACCAAAAGGCATCCTCGGTCCCGAAAAATCGGGCCGCCAGCTGTTCGACCTCCACGAGAAGCGGGCTCGTGCCAAAGCCGGCCCGCGACGTCGCTGTGTGCACGCCATAGTGCTCCAGCGCCCGGCACCCGGCGTTGATCACAGCGGGATGGCCGTGGAGTCCGAGGTAGCTTGTCCCTCCAAAATACAAGTACCGTACCCCGTCGATGACCGTTTCAGGACCGGGCGGAGATTGCATGAGCGGTGGGGACATGGGAGACGAGAGGAATCAACGACCAACGAGCGCCGCGACCACCAGCCCCAGCGGCGTGCCAATCACGTAACCCCAAATCCCCGCCAGTAAGGCGGGCAGAACCCGCTGTGACCATCCCTTGGACATGGCCATGGCCGCCGCCGTCGGGGGACCGCCCAGGGTTGCATTCACCGACAACAATAGTTCCTCCAGCGGCAGTCGCAGGAACCGACCCACCACCAAAGTGAACCCAAGATTGACCACGGCCATCACGCTGCAAAAGACGAAAAGCATTGGGCTGGCCATCAGCACACCGCGTAAATCCGCCGGCAGCCCCACCGTGAAAAGGTAAAGATAGAGCAGGTAGGCGCCCAGAGGCTCGGCGCCGCGGACTTTGGCCAAGGCGTTCGAAAATACCGTGCTCACCACCAACGAGCCGGCCGTCACCAGCACAAATCGGTTGCAAACCAAGGTTTTGCCCATGACCTCCCACCACGCCTCACCCGCCGTCACGGGAAACCATTGCGCCAAGTGTTTTTGCGCCGTCAGCGCCACGCCAGCCACACCGACGGCCACCGCCAGCGCCAGCGCGACATCGAGCAAGGGAGCAGGTGCCGCGTGGGTGGATGCCGCCGACTCCGTCGCGGTCACGCGGCTTTCCGCGCTCGCGGCCGTCGCATCGTGGTTGAACCATCGTTGGACGTGCCGGTTGCCGGCGAGCCAGAGCAGGACCAGAAACATGCCGGCCATCACCAGATTGTCCGCCACAATCAGTGCGGAAGTGAGCGAGCCGCGGGCTCCCAACGATTCGCTCAATGCCGTGAAATTGACCATGCCGCCGATGTAGCTGCCAGTCATGATGGCGGCCGCGTCAACGGGATCCGGGATGTGAGCCCGGAGCACGCCGAATGCCGCGACCGCCCCCAGCAGCGTGCCCACTGTCGCCACGTGAAACGCCACCATCATCCGTCCCGTGCTCCCGAAGATGTGAAAGAGATTGGCCCGAAACAGCAGCAGCGGCAGGGCAATCGGCACCAGCCACGTGCCCACAAAATCGTAGGCCGGCGCCTCCATCGGAATGATCCGCCCATTGCTCAGCGCCATGGCAATCAGCAGGGCGATGACCGGCGCGCTCAACCGCGAGCCCCAGCGGTGCCGTTGCTCCAGCCAAATCGCCAGGGTCGTCCCCGCCACCATCAGGGCGACCAGCAGCCATGTGTCATCCGGCCTGATCAGGGACATCGCCGCCCCGATACCACCGCCACTTCCCCGGCGGCAAGTGGTTCCTCGTCTGAACAAAAATCCGCCGTGCCGCTGCGGTCACACCGGTTGATTCCGCTTGAACGCGCCAGCGCGGGCGAGTAGGAAAGTTTACGCGCCCGGCGCCTGAAGCCCTGTTCAGGCCGGGCGCGTGCTTGTTTCCGCCATCATGAGCATCCAACGCGCCCTGTTGTCCGTGTCCGACAAGACCGGCATTGTCGAGTTCGCCCGCCAACTCCATGAAAGAAAAGTCGAGCTGCTGTCGACCGGAGGCACGGCGCAGGCATTGCGCGCAGCGGATCTTCCGGTGACCGAGGTGAGCGACTACACGGGATTTCCCGAATGTTTGGACGGTCGGGTCAAAACATTGCATCCGAAGGTCCACGGGGGATTTCTCTTCCTGCGAGGGAACGAGGAACACGAAGCCGCCGCGGCGCGACTGGGGATCCCGCCCATCGACCTGGTCGCGGTCAACCTCTACCCATTCGAACAAACCGTGGCACGGGCCGAGGTGACGCTGGAGGACGCCATTGAAAATATCGACATCGGCGGTCCGGCCATGCTGCGCGCCGCCGCAAAGAATCACCTTTCGGTCACGGTGGTCACCGATCCTTCCGACTACGACGAGATCATCGAGCAAATGGATGGGCCCGACGGGGACACAACCCCGGAGCTCCGCCGCAAGCTGGCCGTTAAGGTGTACCAACGCACCGCGGCGTACGACGCCGCGATCGCCGGCTACCTGAGCGAACAGTATGATCAGCGCAACGGGTTCATCGCCAGTTTGCGGCTCCATAGCGTGCTGCGCTACGGCGACAACCCTCACCAGCAGGCGGCCTTGTACGGCCGGTTCGGCGACCACTTCGAACAGCTCCACGGCAAGGACTTGAGCTACACCAACGTCCTGGATATCGAGGCGGCGACGGAGCTGGTTCTGGAGTTTCCGGATCCCACCGTGGCGATATTGAAGCACACCAACCCGTGCGGGGTGGGATCGGATCCGGACGACCTCCGCGCCGCCTGGGACAAGGCCTACGAAACCGACAAACAGGCGCCGTTCGGCGGTGTCATCGTCTGCAACCGGCCAGTCACCGAAGCCCTGGCCCGCGTCATCTCCGAAATCTTCACCGATCTGGTCATCGCGCCCGGCTTCGAGTCCTCCGCCCGGGCGATTTTCCAAAAGAAGAAGGCGCTGCGCCTCATTCGTTACACGGAGGCGTACGCCACACTCTTGGAAACGGCGCCACCTCCGGTCATCCGGAGCGCGCCGGGCGGGGTGATGGTGATGGAAAGGGATGCCAAAGCTCTCGGACTGGATGGGCTGGAAGAACGATGCGCCACCAAACGACCGCCCAGCAAAGAGGAACTCGAGGCGATGCGCTTCGGGTGGCGCGTCGTCAAACACGTCAAGAGCAATGCCATCGTCTACTGCGCCAAGGACCGCACTCTCGGCATCGGCGCAGGCCAGATGAGCCGCGTCGACGCCTCGCGCCTTGCCATCTGGAAAGCCCAGGCGGCGGGCTTGTCACTCGAGGGATCGGTTGTGGCCAGTGACGCTTTCTTTCCGTTCCCCGATGGGCTGCTGGCGGCGGCCGACGCGGGGGCGACCGCCGCCATTCAACCCGGCGGCAGCAAGGGAGACCCGGATGTGATTGCCGCGGCCGACGAGCGAGGCATGGCCATGTGCTTCACCGGACATCGACACTTCTGGCACTGAGGGGCAGGGATGCCCCTGACCGGGGTCAGGGGCGGACGGCACTCGACATGAGTGGTCATCAGCGGCTTCTCATGGGGGACGGACGCAACCGCTGAGAGCCTGGGTGGCGTTAACCACGCGAGCTCCAACCGCTGCCACGGACGGACTCGCCAACCCAAACCAACCACACTAGACACCACCATGAAAAAATATCTCGCGTTCGCCGTCGCCGCCGTCTTCTCGCTCGTCGCGCCGCTGCAGGCCGAAGCACCCAAACAAAACGTCGTTGAAATTGCCGCAGGCAACAAGGACTTCTCCACCCTGGTCGCCGCGGTGAAAGCCGCTGGCTTGGCCGAAACCTTGTCGGGCAAAGGACCATTCACCGTGTTCGCCCCGACCAATGAGGCGTTCGCCAAATTGCCCAAGGGAACCGTCGAGGATTTGCTGAAGCCGGAAAACAAAGAGAAGCTCGCGGCCATCCTCACTTACCATGTGGTGGGAGCCAAGGTCCTCGCCGCCGATGTGAAGAGCGGCAAGGTCAAGACGGTCAATGGCAAGTCTTTCGAAGTGAAAGTCGCCGACGGCAAGGTGAAGGTCGATGGCGCGAACGTCGTCAAGACCGACATCATCGGCACCAACGGCGTCATCCACGTCATCGACACCGTAATCCTGCCCAAGGGCGAATAATCTTATTGGCGATCCGCCGCACCGGCGGTCGGTGCCGGTTGGGGGGGATCCCCTAACCGGCATTTTCTTTGGTCATTCGGCTCTCGGAGCGATGGGAACTTGAGGCTTGCGCGGCGGGTGCGGTTGATCGATGAACCGGCATGCACGGACTGCTGGCGTTGGAAGATGGACGGGTATTTCGCGGATCGGCCTTCGGGGCGGGCGGCACCGCGACGGGAGAGGCGTGTTTCAACACCTCGATGACCGGATACCAGGAGGTCGTGACTGATCCCAGTTATCGCGGCCAGATCGTGGCCATGACATACCCGCTCATTGGGAATTATGGCACCAACGAGGCCGACCAGGAAAGCGCGCAGCCGCATGTGCGGGGATTTGTCATCGGCGAGTTGAGCCCGGTCCCGAGCAACTGGCGCAACGAGCTCAGCCTCGATGCCTACCTGAAAAAATGGAACATCGTTGGCCTGGAGGGCATCGACACGCGTTCCCTGACCAAGCACCTGCGCACCCGCGGCGCCATGCGCGCCGTCATTTCCAGCGATCCGTTGTCTGATGATGAGGCGGTGGCGCGCGCGCGCGCCTCGGCCCCGATGTCGGGCAGCGATTACGTCAAGGAAGTCTCCACGCCCGCCAATTACGAGTGGGATCCAAGCTCGATCGAAAGCCGCGAATGGTCGCTGAGCGGACCCGTGGGTCTCCCACCCACTCGCTTCCGCGTGGTCGCCTATGATTTTGGCATCAAGAAGAATATTCTGCGGCGCCTGCGCCAACAAGGTTTCCAGGTGCACGTGGTGAACGCCAACACCAGCGCGGAAGACGTGCTCTCCCTCAAGCCCGATGGCGTGTTCCTGAGCAATGGACCCGGTGATCCGGCCGCCCTGACCTACGTCCACCAGGAAGTCCGCAAACTCGTCGGCAAAAAACCCATCTTCGCCATTTGCCTCGGGCACCAGATGCTCGGCCACGCCTTCGGTGGAAAGACCTTCAAGCTCAAGTTTGGCCATCGCGGCGGCAATCAACCGGTCAAAGACCTGCGCACCGGTCGAGTCGCCATTACCAGCCAGAACCATGGATTTGCCGTCGACCCCGACAGCCTGCCCTCCAACGTCGAGGTCACCCACGTCAACCTGAACGATAACACTGTCGAAGGATTGCGCGCCACCGACGCGCCCGTCTTCAGCGTCCAATACCACCCGGAAGCCGCGCCCGGACCGCATGACGCCCGCTATTTCTTCGCCGATTTCGCCCGCCTCATCGAGGAATCCCAGTGACCGCCCCGCCTCGACGGTCGCACTCCCATGGATCGATTGCCGTCCGACTCTGCATGACGCCGCCCACGCCCACCGATGCGCCTCCGCCAGCCCAGGACCCGCAGCCCCCGCGCCCGCGGCTTCCCTGGTTTCACCTGGTCTTCCTCAGCCTGCTCGTGCTGACCGGTTTGGCGGCGGCTCTTTTGATGTGGCTCAGCAATCACCCGTCCCGTGGACGTCAACAACCCGGGCTGGTGCAATCGCCCCCGCCCGACCTTCCTGTGTACGCCGCGATCCGTCAGGCCTTGAGCGCGCCGGAACGAACTGGCCAGACGGTCACGACCACCTCCCTCCGCGGCAAGGTCTGGGTGCTCGGGTACACCTACACGCGCTGCCCACGCGGGTGCCTCGGCGTCATCAACACCATGCTGAAACTCCGCGACGAGTTCGGCACCAACCCGCACTTTCATCAGGTCTCCATCGCCGTCGATCCGGCCCATGACGCCCCGGAAGTGCTTGAGAATTTTGCCGAAGCTGCCGGCATCCAGGCCAATGATCACTGGTGGTTCCTCAGCGGCGAGGCCGCCCCGCTGCGCGAATTCGTCACCCACCAGATCGGATTTGCCCAAACCGTCGACGTCCCGCCCGTCGATCGCCTGAGCGAATTCGACCTGTTTGCCCATGACCTGCGCCTCGCCCTCGTGGACGGTCACGGGCGCATTCGCGGGTATTACGAAGTGCAGAACGAAGATGCGCCCACCGCCGCCTTCCACATCGAACGCCTCCGAAATGATATCCGCCGCCTGCTCACCGAGGCACCGGGCGAAACCGAGTAGCGTCCCCCTTCGAGATCACTCCTCCCGCCACCGCGGGACTGTGTCAAACCAACCCTCGACCCTCCATCGCCTAAGCCTAGGGATTTTGCCGGTGGGCGATTTCGAAATTTTTCACCTGCCAGCCCGGCAACTCTGTGTATAAACCCCGCGTCTTCCACCCCATCCACACCCATGATCACTCACCGCATCCCCGCCTCGCTGTTGACCATCCCGTTTATCGTCCTCTCCGCAACCGCGGAGGATCCGGTCAATTTTGAAAAGGCCATCTTCCCCATCCTCGAAGCGAAATGCCTCAAGTGCCACGCGACCGAGCACAAGGATGAGGCGGGCAAAGTGAAGAAACCCAAGGGCGGCTTGGTCATGGACACCGCCGAAGGCCTGACAAAAGGCGGAAAAAACACCAAGGGCAAAGTGATCGTCGCCGGCAAACCGGACGAAAGTGACATCTATCGCGTCGTCAACCTGCCCGCCTCCGACGACGAATCCATGCCCCCCGAAGGCAAGGCCGATCCTCTGACCGATGAGGAAAAAGCACTCCTCAAAAGATGGCTCACCGAAGGCGCCAAATTCGGAGATTGGAAAGGGAAGAAATGAGCGAAATACTTTGATTATAAACGATAAATAAAGACTGATCAAAGCGAAGAGAGCCGAAGGCTTGCAGACGGCTGAAAGCATCCCAGCTCTTCGGGGCGGAACGCCCGCGTCGCGAAGGGGCTTTCGCCCGAAAGAGCGGCAATGCTTGCCTCAGTCCCAGAATGTCAACGACTTCGGAATACGGCTGGCCGCTGAGCACCTTCCACACCGATCCAGTGATCTCAGAGAAGGGCGGGAGCCTCACGCTTCGCCTGTACGCAGCGCTGGCTCGAGAATGGAAACGCCCCGGCCCAACGGCCCTACGGATTTTTGCACGGGCTGTGTGGCGCCAAAACACGCTGATAATGAATTGTTTCCGCCGATATGGAGTGCGCGGACATGTCCGCGCTTTCCGTCGGGCG
>JBJXFS010000157.1:0-46164 GCA_046155625.1 Verrucomicrobiales bacterium
CGGTGCGTCCCGCCACGTCCAACGCGCGTCTCGCGCGGCGTGCGCTTCGGCATTTTCCCACCGCTCTTTGGGAGCAAGGCGCGAGACGCGCGGGGCAGCCGGCGAGGACGCCGGCTGCGGCGGGCGGGACGCACCGCCCGACCCGAGAACCATGGCTTCGCTGAAGCTCCTGCGAGCTGGACGAGAAACGCTTTTGGTAATCCCGTAAAGAATTGTGCAATAAATCGCGGGACCGTCCTGCGGGCGAAAAATGTGTTCAGTGACCGCATAAATTGCCTTGGCACGTTATCGCAACTCCGGATCGAGCGTCATTACCGAGGAGCCAGGGCTCAGGTCGAACTGGGTGAGGGCGGCTTACAGCCCATTCGGGCTGGTTGTCCCAAAAAGGGACATTGGAACCACGAAAATCACGAAACACACGAAAATTCATTGAGTTAGGACAAGCGACCTTCTCATCCATCAGGTGGACGGTGATATTTCGGCAACGCCTTGGTTTTTTCGTGCGTTTCGGGCTTTTCGTGGGTTCCATCCGGGTTTTTAGGGTTGTCAGTTCGAAGCAGTTTTCCGTCTCGAAGCCGGGCCGACTCGATTACGGTGCGGGTTATGGCGATGGACACCAGAGTTCGGCGCGGGCGCGACAGTGGCCTGCGGATATGGGGCGTGGCGGCCGCGGTCATCGGCGTGCTATGGGCCAGGAGTGAAGAGAGGGATCAGGGCGGGATCGAAACGGGGGCGCCGGCGCGGACGGCGGTATGGCGGCATGAGGAATGGATTGAGGGTTTGCGGGCGCGGGGGGTGGACGTGGCGGATGCGGCGGCCGTCTGGGATGTCGTGTGGGAGTCGCTGCCGGGTGAAGTGCGTGTCTGGCCTTCGGAGAATTATTATTACTGGCAGCTGGCAGCGGACGGACGGGTGCTGCACGGGAACATCCGGCTGGCCCCGGAGTTGCGGGCGCGGGGCGAGGTGGCCTTCGCGTACGGGGAATCGCGGGAATTTCTCGACGAAGCCGAGTTGGCCGAGCGCTTGGCCGTTTCGCGGACGTTTTCGGCGGCGGACGGCGTGGCGGTTGAGATGGGGGACGCTTTCACGGCGCGGATCAGCTATCGTGGTCGGGCGGTGGTGTTTCATCTTGACCGGCTCCCGCAGGAGTTGCCGGAGGGATTTCCGCTGGGACCTGACGAAGTCCTGTTGCAGCGCACTCAGGACGAGTGCGGCCTGAAGTTCTTCTTGCTCTACCACCGGGAGGCGCGTCATTTTTTTTGGGTACTCGACGAATCAGAGGGTGTTCCGGAACACTTCCGCGCCCTTGCGCCCGACGTCCTTATGGGGCGCCGCACCGGGTTTGTCTTCTGGCAGCAGGAATCGCCGGGTCCACGCAAAATCCTCGCGTCGGTGCGCCGCGCCTCGCTCGACCGCAATGATCACCACGATGGACCCTTCGATCAACTGGCCGACAACCATGTGCGCGGTGACGGCTTGCGGCCGTACCTCGAAGAAGCCATGCCGTGGTTGCGCGGACGCGTTGACCCGTGGGGACGCCTTCTCGATTCTTCCCCGCCGCGGCGCGTCGCCCTGACTTGTCACGGCGTGCACGACCGCGCCGACCAAGCCGTCGCCCGCATCGCCGAGGCCAAAGCGCACCCCGATCCGTTGGCACGCGTCGCCGCCGTCGACCGGCGGGAACACGGGGGCCGGTAAGTTCGCTACCAAAAGCTTCGCCAAGTGGGGATGATTTTACGCCTCCACGGTCTGGTCATCTATGGTCAAAGCCCGTTGAATCAGCAAGGATCGCCAACGTTGCCAACGCGTCTCGGCGGGCGTTCATGGCTGGAGGTGGGACGAGACCTCCTGGGCGCGTAGGCGGTGGGAACGTGGCGAAAGGAGTTCCTTCTCGCCTTCTCGAGCGACGCCCCAAGCCAGATATCGTGAAGTGCGAAAACACCATGATGGGAAAGAATTCTACGGGGGTGAATCACGCGACCATCACTCGAGCCAGAGAGACCGTTCCCAGATGACACGCCTTCACCGCCTACGCGCCCAGGAGGTCGCGTCCCACCTCAATGCCTCCTTCTCTCGTTCTCATGAAATGTCGTTCCGTTTATGCAAAAGCACGAAAAATGGACAAACTCCTGTTCGTTGAATCGACCTCGTCGATTTGAGGACTCCCGGAACCGGGATTTGAACCATCTTTCACGCCCCGGCGAGGCCCAGTTGGGCGATCAGGTCGCCGAGCAACGCGGGATCGGTTTGGCGGCGGACGTATTCGCCCGGCACTTCGGACACGCCCATGGGGATATCCGGCCGCCGAAAAACCATCGCGCTGTCCACGCTGCGGCGGGCCGAGAGGTGGAATTCGCGAATCCCGTGTGGCCAAAGCCGCGCGATGGAGGCTGGCTTCAGTCCCCCGCCCGCCATAAGAGAAATCCGGCCCTTGGCCTGCATGTGCAACGCGGTCAGTGTCTTGAATCCATCGTCCACCGTGGCGCGGCCGCCGCTGGTCAGTACCCGCGGGATGCCAAGCTCGATCAGGGTTTCCAGCGAACGCGCCCAATCCCGACTGACGTCAAATGCCCGATGAAACGTCATGTCCAGATCGCCCGTGGCGGCGACGAGCGCCTCGGCGGTGGGACGGTCGATCGTGCCATCGGGATCGAGACACCCAAAGACCACACCGTCCGCTCCGTGATCGCGCGCCATGTGGATGTCATCAATCATGGCGCGCCGCTCCGGCGGTGAAACGATGAAATCGCCCGCCCGCGGACGGATCATGACCATGATTCGGCCGGCATAGCCGGCGCGGGCCTGCCGCAGAAATCCGATGGAAGGAGTGGTGCCGCCTTCGACCAATCCCGCGCACAATTCGATCCGGGGCACGCGCGACTCCCGGCAGACGTGCACCGAGGCCAGGCAGTCGACGCAGATTTCGAGGACGGGCGTCGTCGGCGTCGCCGGCGAAAATCCAGGGGCGTGTGGTGAGTCGGCGTTGGTGAGCGGGGCGGTCACGGCGGAAAAACGGACGCGTGCTCGATGAATCGTCCGGCGTCAAGGTGGGATGATGGGTGAGCCGTCGCCGTGCGGCGGGTTCCAACACGATCGAAGGATTTCGACTCTCATCCAATAATGGGGCTTTGGAACAACCACGAAAGCCACGAAACACACGAAAACACATTGGGTTGATCGACCCGGGTTCGTATTTCCTCGCGGTGGGGGCTGTTCGAAAAGGCGATGAGTGGCCGCCTGCCCCCACTCCCACCGCCTACGAGCCCAGGAGGTCTCGTCCCACCTCAAGGCTCAAGCACTCGTCGTCCACGGCGCTCACCCGCCGCGGGCGTCGCGATGCTCGACGGCAGCCAAGTCCTCCGGGCCGGCCACGCGCCACTGGCCACGGGCGAGGTCGCCCAGGGTGAGCGTTCCGATGCTGATTCGGTGCAATGATTCGACGTGATTGCCGGAGGCGGCGAACATGCGTCGGACTTGATGGTAGCGGCCCTCGACGATGGACAGGTGCGCCGAGCGCGGGCCGACGACCACCAGCCGTGCCGGCAAGCACGGTTTCGTGTCGCGGTCGAGGAGCAGCGTGCCGCTGAGGAACAGAGCTCCTTCATCGCCGCGCAGCGGCCGGGACAATTCCGCGGCATAAGTTTTCCAGACCGCCTTCTTCGGCGAGGTCAATCGGTGGAGCAGTCCGCCGTCATCGGTCAGCAGCAACAGGCCTGACGTCTCCTTGTCCAACCGACCGACGGTGGCCAACGGCGGATTCCGACGCCCGAATCGCGGCGGCAGCAGTCCGTACACCAGCGCGCCCTCGCCCTCGTCGTGCGAGCAGACGACGCCGCTCGGCTTGTGCATCACGAGCGTCAACGGGGCTGCTGGATCGAGCGGCTCCCCGTCGACGCGCAGATCGGCGTGGGTCGCCCGCTCGGTTTCGGAGCGCACCACGCGGCCGTCGGCGCGCGTCACCTGTCCGGAAGCGAGCAGGGCGGCCGTTTCGCGCCGCGATCCGTAGCCGAGGTTGGCGAGTAAACGGTCAAGGCGCATGAGGGTGGAGAAGCATCATCTCCTGTTCATCGCCGGTGATGGGCTTGGCGACAACCCGGTCTTTTTCCCTGGAAAGCCGATGACGCCCGTCGTGCATACTGTTCGCTCAAGGCCCATGATCCGGTGCCATTGGCAATTGCCGGTGTGGTGTGGGCGCGCTGGCCCCGCTTGCGTGGCCGTCGGGCACGGCCAGACTGGGGGTTCATGGCTGCCGAGCTGACCCCGATGATGAAGCAGTATCACGCGATACGGCAGTCACTGCCGTCGGATGTGCTGTTGTTGTTTCGGCTGGGTGATTTCTACGAATTGTTTTTCGAGGATGCGAAGACGGCGGCGGACATCCTGAAGCTGACGTTGACCCGGCGGAACGGAATCCCGATGGCTGGGGTGCCCTTTCATGCGGCGGCGGGGTATGTGCGCCGGCTGGTGAAAGCCGGCAAACGCGTCGCCATCGCCGAACAGACGAGCGAGCCAGTGGCGGGCAAACTGACGAACCGTGAAATCAGCCAAGTGATCTCCGCGGGAACGGTCGATGACATGGCGATGCTCGAGGCGGACCGGCCCTTGTATCTGGCGGCTGTTTTCGAAGACGGCAAGCGGCTGGGCCTCGCGTACGTCGACCACACGACCGGCATCTTTCGGCTGACCGAGTTTGGTGACGCGCGCGCGCTGGAGGATGAGTTGGCGAGCATCGGGGCAGCCGAGGTCTTGTACAGCACGGAACAGGCGGACCGATTTTGTCGGCTTTCCGGGGCGCAGGTACACGACGGGTACGCGTTTCTCTACGATCAGGCGTTCTTCACGTTGCGGGAGCACTTTAAAGTTCAATCGCTCGACGGATTCGGGTGCACTGGCATGCGGGCGGCGGTCGGGGCGGCCGGCGCCATCCTTCATTATTTGCGTCATTCGCTGCAGCGGCCGGTCGACCACCTGCGCCGCCTCCAGCCGTATCAAACCGGCACTTTTGTCGTGCTCGACAGCGCCGCGCAGCAGCATCTTGATCTGGTCCAGAGCCGCGCCGGAAAAGAGAGCACGCTGCTCGGAGCGCTGGACCGCACGCAAACCCCCATGGGCGCGCGCGCGCTGCGGGACTGGATCCTGCGGCCACTCCGCTCGCTGCAGGAGTTGCTCGAACGCCAGGATTTCATCGCCGTCCTCATCGATCGGCCATCGCTCCTCGGCGACCTCCGCGAGCAGCTCAGGCATGTGCGGGACGTCGAGCGCACGGCCGGCCGCCTGAGCCAGGGCGGCGGAAATGGCCGCGATTTGCAGGCACTCGCCGCCTCGCTCAAGCGGCTGCCCGACCTCCGAGACTCGCTCGAAACACTGGCCCAGCCGTCAGGAGGCAACGCTTCGCTCACTTTGGCCGGCGCCCTTCTCGACAAGCTGGCCGATTTCAGCGAACTGGCCAAGGCAATCGACCGTGCGGTGGTGGACGAGCCGCCCGCCACGATCAAAGACGGCGGATTCATCCGGGACGGATATCATGAGGTCTTGGACGAATTGCGCGGGGCGGCCGGTCAGGGGAAGGAGTGGATCGCGCAGCTGCAGGCGCGCGAGATTGAGGCCACGGGCATCAAGTCGCTCAAGGTCCGGTACAACAGCGTGTTCGGGTACTTCATCGAAATTTCGAAAGCGAATGTCGAAAAGGCGCCGCCGCACTACCACCGCAAACAAACGATGGTGAATGCCGAGCGGTTCATCACGCCGGAACTCAAGCAAATCGAAGACAAGATCCTCGGGGCCGAGGAACGCGCCAAGAAACTCGAAGTCGAGTTGTTCCACGAATTGCGCACGCGGATTGGCGAGCGGCTGGAGGCGCTGCAAATCGCCGCCGAGGCGGTGGCGACCATCGATGTCCTGGCCGGTTTGGCCGAAACCGCCCGCCTCTTCAACTACTGTCGACCGTTGCTGAACGAGAGTCTGAATTTATACATCAAGGATGGCCGCCATCCGGTGCTTGACCAAGTGGCCGGCGGCGAGCGATTCGTGCCGAACGACGCGGCGTTGGAGCCGGATCGCGCCCGCCTCCACCTCATCACCGGACCGAACATGGCGGGCAAGAGCACGTACATTCGGCAGGTCGCTTTGCTCACGCTCATGGCTCAAATGGGATCGTTCCTTCCGGCGGCGAGCGCGGAAATCGGGTTGGTCGACCGGATTTTCACGCGGGTGGGGGCCAGCGACGACTTGGCGCGGGGTCAATCGACTTTCATGGTCGAGATGAACGAAACGGCGCTGATCGTGAACAATGCGACCGATCGCAGCCTGGTCATCCTGGATGAAATTGGACGGGGCACGAGCACGTTCGACGGACTGAGTCTAGCGTGGAGCATTGCCGAGCACCTGCATGACAAGATCCGCGCCCGCACGCTCTTTGCCACGCACTATCATGAACTGACCGCACTCGCCAAATCCCGCCCGGGCGTGCAAAACTATAACGTCGCGGTGCGCGAGTGGAATGACCAGGTTATCTTTCTGCGCAAGATTGTCGCCGGAGCGGCCGACAAAAGTTATGGCATCCACGTCGCGCGCCTCGCCGGCCTGCCTGACGAAATCGTCGAGCGCGCCAAGGTGATACTGGCCCACCTCGAGGCGAATGCGGCCTCGCCGGAGGCGGGCGGCCAGGCTGGATCCGGACGGGCGGGTCGGCGAACCAGCAAACCCCGTCCCGCCGGGCGGGAAACTGCCGGGCCGGAAACCGACGAGACACTGCCCGTCGCAGCGCCGGCGCAACTGACGCTTTTCTGAGGTTCGGCCGGAACGACAAATCCTCAACGCTCAATCGGGGAGGACACACCCCAGCCAATCTTCAAAGGCTTTCAATCTCGCAATCTCAGGAGCATCGTAAGGCAACTATTGCCAATCATCGTATTCCATGGTTAGAACGAGAAGAGTGTAAAATCGACTATTGCTTTTTCGGTAGTCTGGGCCGTTGAAAGAATTTTACTTGGAATGATGGCTGCATGGAATGGGCGGACACGTCCAAGCAGTGGAAGTCGTCCAGTCTTCGTGCTTTGTCAGCGGAACGAGGCGCCAAGCGAAGGAGCGAAAGCGGCATCGAGGTGGGACGCGACCTCCCGGGCGCGTAGGCGGTGGAGACGTACCACCTGGGAATGGTCTGCGCTTCTCGAGGGATGGTCGCGTGATTCACGCCCGGAAGTTTTTCCCATCAACGCTGCTTTCCACTTCGTTTTTCCTCGCTTTGGGCACCGCTTGAGAAGGTGAGGAGGCGCTTCTTTCATCGCGCTCCGACCGTCTACGCGCCCGGGAGGTCGCGTCCCACCTCGAGTTCAAGCGCCCGCCGCACTCCCATTATCGAATCGCTGCGAGCCGAGCGGCCTCACTTGAATTCAATCCACTCGAAATCGCAGACCGCATCGGCATCGCCGACGAGGGTAAAGACGAGATCGACTGGCTCACTAGCCAAAGATTCAGGGGCCGGTGGTTCAAGCGTCAGGGCCGGTCGCCGGCGGTCGCGCGGGTCGCTGACGGGCAGCGTGCTCGAGGCGAGCAGCGGGCCGTCGGGCCGATGGGATCGGACTTCCAGTGTGGCGGGTGAGCCGGCTGACTGGTGGAGTTGGACGTGCAGGGCGGTCACCTCGGCCAAGCGAATGCGATTGAAAGCGAACCATCCTCCGGCCGCCACGCGGGTGACCAGACCCGACTCGAGGTTATGCTGGGTGGAGACGCGGTGACCGCGGTCGAAGGCCGCGGCCATTTGTCGGCGCGTCCTCAAGGCGATGCTGGATTCTGCGCTCAGCGGTGGTGCCTCAGCGGTGCCGGCGTCGGCGGCCGAGGCGGTGAGCAGAACGACGCCATTGGAAAAGGCGCCCCATTCGCGCGGTGGGGAATCGACCGCGACGCGGCCGGTCATGCCGGGTGGGAGACGACGGGTGTCGCGCGAGGCCAGCGACAAGATCCAATCGACCATGAGTCGCGCTTGCTCGACGCTGACTTGCGGGTGGGGTGGCATCGGGATTTCGCCCCAGACGCCGGAGCCGCCGCGCACGACTTTTTCGGCCAGCAGCTCCCTGGACGCCGGATTAGAAATATACTTTTTGGCAATGTCGGCGTAGCCCGGACCCGCGCTCCGCTCGGCTGTGCGGTGGCACGCGAAACACGTCCCCGCTCGCATGGAAACCAGTCCCGGATACGCCATCGCTTCGTCCTCGCTGGTCACGCGATCGCGGCGCTCGAGGTAGACCGACACCTTGTCCGGTCCGAGTGGACCATCCTCCGCGTCGGCGGCTTCCACGCGGTAGTCGAAGGGAACGCCATAGTCGATGAACCCTCCGTCCATCGGATGGGTGATTCGGACCAGGGGCGGCGAATTGCCGACATCGACCAGAGTCACGCTGCGCGCCTCGGCGCCCTCCGGGTCGCGGACGACCAACTCAATCGCCTGCCGTCCCGGTGTCTCGAAGATATGCGATACTTTCGGGCCGGTTGCCGTGCTGCCGTCCTGAAAACGCCACGTGTATTCGAGCTTTCCGCTGTCGGTCGTCTCGGGGTCGCTTGACCCGTGGTCATTGAATTCGACGCGGAGGGGAGCCGGTCCAGCCAGTGCGCTGGCCGCGGCCACTGCACGGGGCGGACGGTTGCCGCGTCGGTAGATGACGCGGGTGATCTGGCCGTTGGCATTGCCCGCCCAGGCATCGCCGTACTCCGCCACGTACAAGGCCCCCTCTGGCCCCAGGCGCAGATCGGCCGGTTTCCGGAAAATCGTTTCCGGCATCAATCGTTCCACCGCGGTCAGCGTGCCGTCGGCTGACATCCGGGCCACGGCGAGGAAATTGCGCATCCAGTCGCCCCACAGCACGGCGCCGTCGAAGTGGCGCGGGAGCCTTACATTGGAACCGGAGTAGCGGTCAAAGCGATAGAGTGGGCCTCCAGTGATGCTGCGACCGCCGGACCCGAGCTGTGGCCATTCCGTCGACGGGCTGGTTGGGTACCAGAGGAGGGCGGGCACGGCGGGTGGGAGTTGCGTTAAACCACTGTTGGCGGGGGAATCGTTGTTCGGATGCAACGGGTCGAAGAACTCTCCGCGAGGCCGGCGCGTCTTTGGATCGAATGATCGCCACGCGGCGTTCGGGCCGCTACAGAACGGCCAGCCGTAGAAGCCGGGCGTTTTGGTCAGGTTTAATTCATCATATCCCTCGGGCCCGAGGTCGAATGAGGGATCCACATTGCCGCCGACGTCTCCCCAGATGACCCATCCCGTGGTTTCATCGACGGCGATTCGGAACGGATTGCGGGCCCCCATCACGAAGACCTCCGGTCGCCCTTGGGCGGGATCGGTGAACATATTTCCCGACGGCACTCGGTACCCGCCGTCCGCGGTCGGCGTGATCCGAAGGATTTTTCCCCGCAGTTCCTGTGAGTTGGCCGCGGTACGGCGCGAGTCGCGCGGCGCCTCCTCGGGGTGCACGGCCGGAACGTCCTGTGGTGGCGAGTTGTCGCCCGTTCCGACGAGCAGGTTTCCCGCGGCGTCCCAGGCCAACCCGCCACCGCAATGGGCGGGCCCGTCGCCGCCCTGCAGCGCGAGGGCGAGCAGAATGCGCTCCGAGCCGTCGAGCAACTGGCCATTGCGCAAGGTAAACCGTGACACCCGCAACTCCGGCGCTCCCGACTCTGGCACATAGAGCAGGAAAAAATGACCGGTGGTGGAGAAATCGCGCGCGAGCACAAACCCCAGGCAGCCGGCATCGGATTTTGTGAGGGAGGGCACGCGGCCGATCAGTCGCGTCGAGCGTGTGGTCGGGTCCCAGGATTTGATGCCACCCGGGCGCTCGATGAAGAAGACTTCGCCCACGGGACCGAAGTCCAGCGCCACCGGATCCGAAGCGGCGGGCACGACGACTTCGCGTTCGAGTCTGGTGGGATCGAAGGCGGCCTCATCGTCCGCGGCCGGCAGATGACCCGCCATGGCCGCGCCGAGCACCACCCGTCCAAAAAACCGGTGAATTCGCTTCATGACCTTGATTCAACCCGATGGAGTCTCCGTTGTCACTCTCGTCGCCATGAAAATGCCTCTGAAGCCCATTTCAGACCAACCCTTGAGCCCGCATGGCCTCGGCCAAGCGGATGAAGCTGGCGATATTGGCCCCTCGCTGGTAGTTGGGCATGCCGTGGGTCGGGGGCCATGGGCGAATGATGGAGGTGGGGGAAGCGCGCGCGAGAGGAATTGCGCTCGGCGGCGCTTCTGGTTGTGGACCCAGCCAATCGGCGGTTCACTCAATGGCATGATGGAAGTCGTGTGCGCCGTGATTTGGAACGACGACGGGCGTGTGCTGGCGGCCCAGCGCCCGCCCGGCAAGGCGCAGGGCGGGCGCTGGGAGTTTCCGGGCGGTAAAATCGAGCCGGGCGAAGCGGCGGAGGCGGCGCTTGTTCGGGAGATCGAGGAGGAATTGGGCTGCACGCTGCGGGTGGGCGCCGCGATGTCTCCCGTCGATCACCCGTACCCCGGAGGAGTCATTCGCCTCCGGCCATTCCTCTCGGTCATCGTCTCCGGCCAGCCAGACCCCCGCGAACACAGCGCCCTGCTATGGGTCAATGCGCGGGAAGCCGCCGAACTTGAGTGGGCGCCAGCCGACCTGCCGATCTTAGCGGAAATCTGGGAGTGGGCAGGGCCGGAGATGCGTGCTTCGACTGACTGAGTGGATCGGTCGAATCAAGTCGCATCCTTCCTGTTCCGGACATAATTGTAACTTGGAGTTTGTACGCTCATTCCGAACCACAAGTATCCACCCGAAATCGTGGATCGAAGGGGGTGCGAGATCAGTCTAGATTCTCGACGCGCATGAGGATCGGTTTCTCGGCGACGCAGTCGAGTTTTTCGAGATCGGCGAGCGCGGCGCGCATGCGTCCGAAGGGGGCGGCATGCATCATGAGCATGAGGTCGGCCTGGGCTCCGCCCTCGACCTTCGGCTGGACGAGGCTGGAAAGGCCGATGTCATGGGCGGCGATGACGGAGGCGACTTGGGCGATGACGCCGGGCCGGTCTTCGACGCGCAGGCGCGTGTAGTAGGCCGACACGGTTTCGTCCACCGGGATGGCCTGGCCGTAATAACCGCTTGGTAGGAACCCCTGGCAGCCGGCCTTCTTCGAAAGATTGTGCGCGGCATCGGCCAAGTCGGCGATGACCGCGCTGGAGGTGGCGTTTTGACCGGCGCCGCTGCCGTAGAAAAGCGTCTCGCCGACGATGTCGCCGCGGACGACCACGGCGTTGAAGACATCATTGACGCTGGCGAGAATATGGGTCGACGGGATCAGGGTCGGTTGGACCCGGACCTCGATGCGGTGGTCGTCGTGGAGGCGGACCACCCCCAGGAGTTTGATCGAATACCCCAGGGTGGCGGCCAGCCGGATGTCGGCGGCGCTGACGTGTTCGATGCCGTCGACCACGATTTCGTTTGGACGCACCCAGAGGCCGTAGCTGAGCCAGGCGAGAATGATGGCTTTGTGGGCGGCGTCCCAGCCGTTGACGTCGAGCGACGGGTCGGCCTCGGCATATCCCATTTCCTGGGCTTCGGCCAGGGCCGCGCGGTAATCCAGTCCGCGCCGCGCCATCTGGGTGAGGATAAAATTGCTCGTGCCGTTGATGATGCCGTAGATCGCCTGGATGTGGTTGCCGACAAGCGCCTCGCGCACCGACTTGATGATCGGAATGCCGCCGGCCACCGCGGCTTCAAAATAGAGCGGCACGTCCCGCGCCTCGGCCAGGGCGATCAATTCATGCCCATGCTCGGCCAGCAGCGCCTTGTTTCCGGTGACGACCATCTTACCGGCTTCCAACGCCGATCGCACCAATTCGTGAGCCTCGGTCACCCCGCCCATCAATTCGACAATGACCTGGATCGACGGATCGCCCACCAAGTCGCGCCAGCCGGTGGTCAGTTTGGCCGCGGGCACCGCCACATCCCGCACCTTCGCCAGGTCGCGGACCGCCACTCGCTTCACCTCAAACCGGTAGCCTGTGCGCTCGGTCAGCAAATCGCCGTTGCGCTCGAGGTTCTTGTAAACCCCAGCCCCAACATTGCCCAATCCTGCCAGTCCAATCGAAAGCGTCGCTGCCATGTGCGTGGAAAACGCGCATCATCCGCGCACCCCGCCGGAAAGCAAACGGCGCGGAAACGGAGTTTTCGTTCTTGGTTCTTGGTTTTTTGGTATGAGTGGACTGGTTCGTGGCTGGGGAAAGGTGGTGCCGCCCTGCCCTGGACTGACGCTCCCGATTCAACTGGGAAGGGGGCGGTTGCGCTCAGGCGAGGCGGCGCGAATGGTCGCGATCCTCAGCAGAGACATCGGGCACCGGGGCCGCGTCGGGAGGAGGGGGAATGGCGTCCGATTCCTCCATCGCCTCCTCCAACTCACGTTCCTCATCCTCCTCCTCCAGCTCGCGTCGCAGCCGCTGCGAGATCCAGGGTCGGGCCGGGCCGTAACACAGGTAGCTCACAAAAATGATGGAGGGCATGACCTGCCACCACTTGACGGTCAGAATCACCAGGATGACAGCCGTGAGCACCCACGGGAGCGAGCGGCGTGTTTTAATGTTCAGTCCTTTGAAGCTCGGATAACTGATCTTGCTGATCATCATGCCGGCCAGCATGAGCATGAGTGGCGGCAAGGCCCACGTCCACAGGCCGATCGGGCGCTCTTTTTCCTCGAACCACATAAGGAGCAGGGTCAGCGAGCTGATCACGCCCGCAGCCGCGGGGATCGGGATCCCCATGAAGTCCTGACTGGCTGACTTCTCATCCTGCCAGGCCAGACAGTTGAAGCGTGCCAGACGCATGGCGCCGCACAGCAGATAGACAAAAGCGATGACCCACCCCCATTTGTCTGGAATCTCGGCCAGCACGACCTCGTGCACCAGCAGCGCCGGAGCCACGCCAAACGACACGATGTCGGCCAGCGAATCAAATTCGCGGCCAAAGGGCGAGTCCTGACCAGTGAGCCGCGCCATACGCCCGTCCAGGGCGTCGAACACACAGGCCCCCAGGATCAGGGCAATCGCCTGGTAAAAATACCCGTTGGTCGACCCGCCGTTGTGCGAGCTCAGCATGCCGCTAAAAATGCTGAGCGTGGCGAAGAACCCGCACGCCAAGTTTCCGGCCGTCATCAGATTGGGCCACAGGTAGATTTTCGGTAAATCGCGCATCGGACAGGAGCGGGGCAAGGGAACCCGTGGCCCCCGAGGGCCAAGTGGGAGAGCAACAAACCACACCTTGGGCCGAATGGACACTGGATTTTCGTGGCGGCGGGGCGTGGGCACGGGGAGTTTTTTCGTGGGCAATTGGGTGTCCCAGGGCACTATGCCCAAACCGGAGGCCTGGGCATGGTCTCCGCTTCTCGAGTGATAGTCGCGTGATTCACACCCGGAGAATTTCCAGTTACCTCGTCTTTGCTCGCCGCTTTTTCGGGCTTTGGGCACCGGTTGAAAAGGCGAAATGGGGCATATTTCACCATGCTCCCACCGCCTACGAGCCCGGGAGGTCTCGTCCCACCTCCAGCCTCAAACGTCCGCTGAAACTTATCTTTATAGGGTGCAAGTTTTTCCGACTTAGGGCGCTTCGACGATAGCTGACAGCGCTGCCGATGCCAAGAATCTTCCGTGCCTGGCACGACTCTCGGTGCAAATATGGACAAACCCCAGAGCGGCCTGAAGGGCCGCCAGAGACACCCTCATTCGCGCGGGCCTGTCGCGGCGGGCGGCGGTTGGCTGTCTGTGACGCTCCCTCGCACGCCATGGCCGCACGCATGGAAGTTTCTCAGGGAGTTGGCGAGGACGAGGCCCCTACAAATCAGGTGGCGGGAGCGGGAGGTGTGGCCATGGTGAGGTCGAGCCCTCACCATACCCCTCCAGTTTCATTCTCATCCATGTCGACCCCCACACTCACGCCTGACACGACCATGGCCGCGGTCCTTGAGGCGATTCCGGGTGCCCGTCGGGCGCTCTTTGCCCAGTATCATATTGGCGGCTGTTCGAGTTGCGCCTTTGATGCGTCGGAAACCCTCTCGGCTCTATGCGCTCGCAATGGCGACATTCCGGTGGTGGAGATGATCGACCATCTGCAGGCCAGCCGCGAAAACGATTTGAGGCTTCAGATTTCGCCGACCGAACTGGCCGCACGTCTGCGCGGGAACGAAGCGGTCCGGTTGGTTGACCTGCGCACTCGCGAGGAGCACGAGGCCATCGCGATACCGGGATCCGTGCTGTATACTCAGGACCTCCAGCGCGAGGCATTCGGCTCATGGGACAAGGATTCGTTGATCGTTCTTTACGATCATACCGGGCTGCGCGCTCTGGACGCCGCCGCCTACTTTGCCGGCCACGAGTTCACCCAGGTGCGCGCTCTGGCCGGCGGCATCGACCGCTACAGCCAGGAGGCGGATCCGGCGCTGCCGCGTTATCGCGTGGAGGTCGAAGACGGTGAGATCGTGGCGCCTGGAGCCCGTATTCCCTAGACAAGCGGTGCTCAGTGCGAGAGAAAACTGGCTAAAGAAAGCAGGCGCGATGGGCAATCCTTTCAGGGGTGAGGCACTCGACCATCACTCGAGAAGTGGAGGCGATTCGCGGATGGAACAACTTCACCGCCTACGCGCCCGGGAGGGCGCATCCCAGGTCAATGCCGTTCTCGCTCGCGGGTTGGGTTCGTTGTGCTGAAGAATAGCCCCAGGAAAACGGACAAAGAAAGGCCGGGACGTTTCCGCCCCGGCCCGAACATGACAAGTTTCGAATGCCGACTGGCTTAGAAGCGGATGACGACACCGGCCTCAAGGTTGTGGCCTTGGATGGCGTCTTCGTCGGTTTCCGAATGGATGTAGCGATACCCCAGGGTGATTTCGGTCGATTCGTTTACCGAATAGTTGAAGCCACTGAATCCTTGGAACGACAGGTTCCAGCCGTCGAAGGACGCGTCGTAGCGGATGCTTTCGATGCGATCGAGGTCGAATTCGCTCCACGCCACACCGATACCGGCGCCGACGGTCAGTGTGAGGGCGTCGGTCAAGCTGAAGCTATAGGCGGCGTTGGCGAGAATGGGAACCACGGCGGGATCAGCGTCCAGACTGAGCTTTCCGAGGTTTTCGCCATCCAGGCGAACCGTGGCTCTGTTCAGGTCGGCCGTGTAGTATCCCACGCTGGCGCCAATGCTGAAGCCATTACCAAGCCGATAGCCGAAGGGCACGGTGGCGCCCCAGCCGATGTCGAAATCAGTGTCAATTTGAACGCTGCCGATGCCGGTGTCCCGAGTGTAGCCGAGGTCCTCGACCCACAGGGCGCCGCCCTTGACCCCGACAAACCATCCCGAATCGGGCTCGGAGTAGGTGGTCACGACGGGGGGGGGAGGTGCCGGGGCGGCCGGCTCGCCCGCCACGACGGCGGAGAACGGCGCGATGGCCAGCACAAGAGCGATGGATTGGTATTTAATCATGGTTGTTGGTTGGGTTCGGATGGGATGAATGATGCCGCTCGGCGGTCTGAAGAGGGAGGCGCCTGAGGCCTCACCATATCTGGGGCTCGGGACCCCTGGGTCCTCGTGCCTCCACAATTTTGCTTGCCAAAGAGACTCTACAGGGAATTAAACACCCGTTCCGCGCGAGTCAAATAAGAATCTCAGGCCGAATTTTTCGAAAGTGTGGCTTCATGACAAGGGGTGAGGCAGCGAACCCTCCATGGGGTTGTTGACTTCCCTTCAATAGGGCACTCAGTCGAGATCAACCGATGATTCAATCCGGAACCATGACCGAATTCCCACGTTGGATCAAGGTGCCTCCGGGCCTTGGGGGCGATTTGGCGGAAAAATAAATGCTCAGGAGGCATGGACGGGGGATCAGAGAGGATGGTAGCGGGCTGCCATCATGAACTGGCTCACTCTCATCTGGTCCACCTCTCTGCCCAAGAGATAGCATTTGGGTCACTCCGGAAGGCCGGGTCCACTACGCTGTACCGGCTGACGAGAGAGTTTCAATAGATCGGTTTTTGGCCACGGTGCATGTGGAGGATCGGGATGCCGTGCGCCATGAATTGGACCGGGCATTGGGAGGGTCGGTCGTTTTTGCTCGCGACTATCGGGTCGTCCTGCCGGACGGTCATATCCGGTGGATCACCGCTGTGGGAAAGGTTGAATACGCAGAGAACGGCCGGCCGTCCAGACTGCGAGGCGTGTCGATGGACATTTCCGAGCGCCGGAAGACCGAACTGGAGATCGCGGAACAGCGGAGCGAACTGGCTCATCTTTCCAGAGTCAGTTCGCTGGGCCAGTTGTCCGGCGCCATCGCTCATGAGTTGAACCAGCCCTTGAGCATCATCTTGAGCAATGCGCAGGCGGCGCCGCGGCTGCTGGGGGTGGAGCCCGTGGACGTGGGCGAACTAAGGGAGATCTAGCCGACATGACAGACCGAACGCCGATTATCTATGTCGTCGACGATGAAGAGCGCATGGTCCGAGCCTTGCAGCGGGTACTGGGGGCGGAAGGGCGGATGGTAAAGGGATTCGTCTCGACCTTGGAGTTTCTCGAGGCGTATCGTCCGGGGGCGACCGTTGCCTGGTGTTGGACGTCGCCAAGCCGGGCTTGGACGGGCCTCGTCTCCAGGAACGGCTCACGGAGGACGGCATTCTTGTGCCGATCGTTTTTCTGAGCGGGCATGCCGACATTCCGACGAGTGTGCGCGCGATGAAGGCAGGGGCGGTCGACTTTTTGACCAAACCGGTGGAGAGTGATGTGTTGGTGCGATCGTGGCCGGGTGATGCACAAGATGGGGGTGAAGTCGCTCGCCGAATTGGTGCGGGGCATGGTGAAAATGGGAATGGGTGATCCAGGCCGGTGACCGGTGACGTCGGCCGGCCGGGCGTTTAACCTAGGTATAGTATACGCCGCCCCACGCTTAGGCTCATGGTGCGATTCGAGTGAGCGAACCGAAGACGATAGTGGCAGTGCTGGATGATGAGCCGAAGATGCGTGTGGCGCTTAAGCGCCTGCTGGGACTTCATGGGTTCGATGTGGTAGTGCGCGCGACGTGGGATGGTTTCCTGTCTGCGGCGGAGGACCGGCATCTGGGGTGTCTGGTGTTGGACTTGCACATGCCGGGATTGAGCGGCTTTGAGATCCTCGACCAAATGGCCTCGATGCCACGGCCGGTGCCAACGGTGGTCATTACCGGTCGTAATGAACCGGGCAACGCCGCCCGCGTGCGCGGTCTCGGCGCCGTCAATTACCTGCTCAAGCCGCTCGACGAGACCTCCCTGGTTCAGGCGATCCACGATGCGATCGCTGGTGAAGTTCCGTCTGTAAGCATTCCCGCCGATCCTGACCGCGACGGCTGACACCTCGATCTGTCTCTCCACAACCCACTGCGATCATGACCAAACCGCCCACCAAAGCCCTGAAAAGTTCTTACTCCTACACCACTGGCATGTTCAGTGCCAGTGAAGCGCGCTGCGACCGCTGGCAGGAACTCGCCCACGCCGCCCAAGCCATGGTTGCCCAGTCGGCTGATGGGGCGGTCCGGAGCGAATTGCTGGCCACAGTGGACGGACTGGTCGAGGTGCTGACCGTCTTCGAAACATTTCATGCCTACCCGGGTGAGAATTTGATGAGGAGTGTGAAAGATTCCCTGGCCCGCCAGGATTATTCGGCCTTTTCCCGCATTACGACACGGATTGCCAGGGCGATCATTACTGGATCGTACCGGCGTTCGGCCAATGCCTGGAAGGCGGCCGAGGAAGCGGACACAGAGGGATCAGAGCGGTTGTTGAAGGACTATTTTGAGACCGGAGACCTCACCAGGCCGTATTTCGAGGTGTTGATTGTCACGGACGATCCGAGCCCGGAGCAGGTTCGGCAAGGCAAGAGCGAACTGCGTCAATTGCGGCGGCCGGAAGACCCGTTCGTTTACGAAGCGGTGATGGTGCCGAGTTTTGAGGAAGGCGTATTGGGAGCCCTGCTCAACACGGATGCCCAAGCCGTGCTCATCAAAGATAATTTTCGTTTCCGGTCGCAATGGGAGGCGCCCAATCTGCGCGCCTATCTTGAGCAGCATCTGGCGGTGGAGCCGGGTTCCCTCGAGCCCAAGGATTACGGAGTGGCCCTGGCCCGCGCGATCGGCAAAATCCGGCCGGAGCTGGATGTGTACCTGATCGCCGACAGCGCGGTGGAAAAATTAGCCAGCCACTTGGATTCGAAAAACATTCGCCGCATCTTTTATGGCATCGAAGACCTGATGGAGATTCACCTCGCATTGATGGAGGGCGTGAACGAGCGGTATGATACCCCATACTTCAACAACCTGAAGAACTACGCGCGCCGTCCGGTCGGCACGTTTCATGCGCTGCCGGTCGCGCGTGGCAAATCGGTGTTCAACTCGCACTGGATCCGCGATTTCGGTCATTTTTACGGCGCGAATATCTTCCTGGCGGAATCATCGGCCACCACGGGTGGCCTCGATTCATTGCTGGAACCGACGGGCAACATCCGGGTGGCGCAGGAGAAAGCGGCCCGGGCCTTTGGCTGCCAGCAGCTGTTTTTCGGGACCAACGGGACGTCGACCTCGAACAAGATAGCGGTCCAGGCGCTGGTCCGGCCGGGCGACATCGTGCTGGTGGACCGGAACTGCCACAAATCGCACCATTACGGGCTAGTGCTTTGCGGCGGGCAACCGCTCTATGTGGAGGCGTACCCGCTGACGGAGTACTCCATGTATGGCGCGGTGCCGTTGCGGACGATCAAGAAGGCGTTGTTGGATTTGAAGGCGGAAGGGAAGCTTGACCGCGTGCGGATGCTTCTGCTGACAAACTGCACGTTCGACGGCCACGTTTACAATGTGCAGCACTTCATGGAGGAGGTGCTGGCGATCAAGCCGGACATCGTGTTTCTCTGGGACGAGGCGTGGTACGCGTACAACCGGTTTTCGATTTTTCACCGCATGCGCTCGGCCATGGGGGCCTGCGATATCTTGAGGGAAAAATACGCCTCGGAGTCCTATCGCACCGAGTACGCCGAATTTAAAAAGAAGCACGGCAAGATCGACCCGAAGAACGCCAAACTTCTCGATGTCCACCTGCTGCCCGATCCGGACCATGTGAAGCTCCGGGTGTACGCAACCACCTCGACCCACAAGTCACTGTCCTGTTTCCGCCAGGGGTCGTACATCATGGTCAACGACGACTGCTGGGAGAGCACGGAGGCGACATTCAAAGAGGCATTCTTCACGCACACCAGCACGTCGCCAAACCTGCAGTTGATCGCCTCGCTGGATGTCGCCCGCCGTCAGGCCGAACTCGAAGGCTACGAGCTCGTGGGTCGCTCCATCGAGCTCTCCCTGATCCTCCGCCGGGAGGTGAACCGGAATCCGCTGATCAGCAAGTATTTCACCATCGCCACGAACGCGCAGATGGTGCCGGCCGAGCATCGCGCCAGCGGGTTCGAGGACTTTCACGCGGAGGGCGCGAGCTGGAAGACGATCTACGATGCCTGGGTGACGGACGAATTTGTGCTCGATCCGACCCGGATCACGCTGCTCTGCGGGTCGGCTGGATTTGACGGCACGGCCTTCAAGGGATTGCTGGCGAGCCGGTTCGACATCCAGCTGAACAAGACATCGCGCAACAGCGTGCTGCTCCAAACCAACATCAACAACACCCGCAGCGACATCGCCTACCTCATCAAGGTTCTGGCCGACATTTCGCGCGATCTCGATCGCAAACTGGCGCGCGATTTCGACGAAAAGGCGGCCTTTGACGCCCGGGTCAAGAGCCTGATCACGGATGTCCCGGACCTGCCGAACTTCAGCCGGTTCCACGACGCCTTCCGCGACAACCCGAAGAGCAAAACGAACGAGGGGGACATGCGCACCCCGTTTTTCCTCGCCTATGACGCGGAGAACTGCACGCACGTGAAACTCAATTCCAAGGAGATCGACGATCTGGTGCGGCGCGGCGAGGCCGTCTCGGCGAAGTTCGTCATTCCATACCCTCCGGGCTTCCCGATCATGGTGCCCGGCCAAGTCATTACGAAGGAGACGATCGACTTCATGCGCAAGCTCGATGTCAAAGAGATCCACGGTTATCACGCCGCCTCGGGTCTTGAGCTGATCAAACCGGAGAAGCTCAAGCCCGGAAAGCGCTCGGCCAAATAGTGGCCGTAGCTCACAAAAACATCACCACCCATCACTCATCACCTCATGCAAGCAATTTTCGAATTCCTGAAATCGAACCCGTACATTCTCCTGTTTTTCACTGTGGGCATGGCGGTCTTGGTCGGCAAATTCAATGTCAAGGGCTACGGGCTTGGCATGGTGGCCGCGGCCGTGGTTGTCGGCGCGGCGCTTTCGACCCTGGCCTCGGTCTACGGAGTAAAGCTCCAGCTCGACAATTTCGCCAAGTCCCTGTTTTACTATCTGTTCATGTACGGGGTCGGATTGCGAGTGGGCCCCTCATTCTTTAACAGCCTGAAGCAGGACGGTCTGAAGTTCACGATTTTGGCGGTCATCTGCAGCGTGCTTGGGTTGATCCTGGTGGTGATCTGCGCGAAGATTTTCGGATTGCCGCCCGGTGCCGCGGGCGGCATCCTCGCCGGATCGCAGACGATGTCGGCGGCCATCGGCACAGCGGAGATGGCGGTGACCCAAGGGGCGTATCCGATTCCCGATGGCAGCAGTGCGGAGGCGATTTCCGGGATGATCGCGCTGGGTTACGGTGTGACCTATATTTATGGAACGATTGGCATCATTCTGGTCTGCAAATACCTGCCGCGGTGGTGGGGATTGGACGCGCGCAAAGCCGCCAAAGAATACGAAGCGGAGCATGGCGTGGCCAACGTGGATGACACCGGCCTGACCGGCTATCGTCCGGGAGGGCTGCGGGCGTATCGTTTGGAGAACAAGGCGCTGACGGGTCAGACGATCAGCCAGTTCCGTGGATCGAACCCGCAGTATCGGATCGTCAATGTGGTCCGGGACGGCGCCTCGCTGGGTGCCGACCCGGAGATCCGACTGCAGACCGGCGATGTGATCGCGCTGGGAGGACGGTTGGAGGATTTGACTGATAACATGGGGCTGGTGGGGCCCGAGGTGGCCGATTCGAAGGCTCTCAACATTCCGATTGATCAGGCGGAAATCCTGGTGACCAACAAGGCGGTGGAGGGCAAGCCGCTGAAGACGTATCGGAACGAAGACTTTGCCGGCCAGTTGCAGGTAATCCGTATTGAGCGCGGCGGGGTGCCGATTCCGCTGGGGGCGGAGACGAAGCTGCAGCGGTTTGACGTGCTGTTCGTGGCCGGGTTGAAAGGTGCGGTCAACAAGGTGGCCGGGATGCTGGGCAAGGTGGCACGGGCCAGCACGGGGACTGACTTGTTGACTCTCTCGGCCGGCATGGTGCTCGGCCTGCTGATCGGCATGATCAATGTGCCAATCGGGGATTTTTCCGTAGGCCTCGGCAATGCGGGCGGCCTGCTGCTCTCGGGGATTTTCGTGTCATCGGCGGTGTCCCGCCTGCGGTTTTTTGGGAACACGCCGAACGCGGCGCGCAACATTCTCGAGGATCTCGGACTGGTGACGTTCATCGCCATCGTTGGCATCAATGCGGGGGCCACCCTGCTTTCGCAGCTCACCGGAAAAGTGGCGCTCTTCATCTTTGTTTCCGGGTTCATCGCCAGCACCATTCCTCCGATCGTGACGTGGGCCATCGGATACCATTTTTTCAAGATCAATCCGGCGGTCCTCATGGGCGGCGTGGCCGGGGCGCGCTCGCATTCCGGGCCGGCTCGCGAGGCGTCCAAGGAGATCGATAGCAGCGTGCCGTGGGTCGGCTTCCCGGTTGGCTATGCCGTGTCCGGGGTGCTGCTCACCGTTTTCGGGTACTTTGCCATGCTCCTGACCAAATAACGAACGCCATGAAACCCACTACTTCGCGCCTATCGGTTACTGCGGCGGCATTCGCGGTCCTTTTCACCATGGGGGGGGGCACGGGGCACTCGGCCACTCAATCGCCCGCGGCAGCGACGGTGGCGCCGCCGCCAGCGCCACCTCCGGTCGAGGTTCCGGCGGGGACCGCCAGCGGGGCCGCGTCAGCCGTGGAAGAAGAAGCCGCGGAACCCACTTCGGTCGAGCAGGGGCAAACGCCCCTGCACGAGACATATGAATTCGACCGCCGCCGGTGGAGGATCGAGCAGCGACGCGACGCTTTTCGGGACACTCAATTCCGGCTCAATCTGCGCACGATGTACCTCGACCGCGACAAGTTCGACAACACGGAGATGGAGTCACTGGCCATCGGCGGGTGGGCCGGCCTGAAAACCGGCTATTTTCTCGATCATATCTCGATTGGGGTGACCGGCTATACGTCGCAGCACTTGCATGGCGACGACAGCAAGGACGGGGCTGGGTTGCTCGCACCGGGGCAGGAAGGCTACACCGCGCTGGGCGAGTTGTACGCGGACATCCGGATTGTCGACGATTTAAACCTGTATGTCGGCCGCAAGGAATTCGACACGCCGTTCATCAACCGGAACGACGTGCGCATGACGCCCAATACGTTTGAAGCCATCACGTTGCAGGGGAAACTGACGCTCGACGACGAAAACGGCGCCTTCAAATACGGCTTGGGGTACTTCGATCGGATCAAGGAACGCAACTCGGATGAATTTGTCCCAATGTCGGAGGATGCTGGAGCGAGCGTCGACCGCGGTGTGTTCACCGCCGGCGGTCTGTATCAGAAGGGCGATTTTTCAGTGGGTGCCATCGATTATTACAGCCCGGATGTGATCAACATTGGATACGCGGAGGCGAAATTCGTGTGGGCAGTCAACGATGATTGGAAGCCTCGCTTCGCGACCCAGTTCATCGACCAGCGGAGCGTGGGAGACGACGCGCTGCGGGGCGAGGATTTTTCCGGGCGCCAATTCGGGTTCAAGACCGAGCTGCCGGTCGGTCCGGCACTCTTCACAGGTGCGGTCACGCACACCACCGATGGGACCAGCATGCAGAATCCGTGGAGTGGCTACCCGGGTTACACGAGCGTGCAAGTGGAGGATTTCAACCGCGCGGGAGAAACGGCCTTTCTGCTGCGGGCGGGCTACAGGTTCTCATTTCTTGACGGTCTGAGCGCTTATGCCCTTTGGGTGCACGGCACCGATCCCGACGGGGTGGACCAGTACGCGAAGGACGAATACGATTTCAATCTTGAATGGGCGCCCACCAAAGGGGTGCTCAAAGGGCTGGGCATCCGGCTGCGCTACGCGCTGGTGGAGCAGGACGGCGGAGACGCCGACACCTTGGAAGACTTCCGCGTCATCTGCAATTATGCGCTGACTTTCTAACTTTGCATGAGCACGCCGACTGAATTCTTCGCGAAATACCCGGAGCTCGCCGTCTACCTCGCCCTGGGCATTGGCTATTGGATCGGAAGTTTTAAATTCGCCGGAATCAGCTTGGGAGGGGTCACGGGTTCACTGCTTGCCGGTATTGGCGTGGGGTATTTTTTCCACGTGCCGGTGGCCGGGTTCGCCCGATCGCTCGTCTTTATGCTGTTCCTTTTCGCCATCGGGTACTCGGTCGGCCCGAAGTTTTTCAAGGCCATGAAAGGCGAGGGGTGGAAATTCGGAGTGCTGGGGGCCTTTGTCCCGGTGGTCGGGTTGGTGACGGCGGTGGTGGTGGCGAAGGTCCTCGATTTGGATCCTGGGTTTTCGGGTGGGCTGGTCTCCGGGGCGCTGACCGAGTCACCGGCGATCGGGACGGCGAGCGAAGCGATTCAGACACTCGACGCACCGGAGGAACTGAAACGGAAATGGGTGAGCCACGTGGCGGTCGCGGATGCCTTGTGTTATTTGTTTGGAGCGATCGGTGTGATACTTGTCTGCAGCTCGATCGGTCCACGCCTGCTGGGCATCGACTTGAAGGAGGAGGCGGCCAAGCTGGAGGCCAGCTACGGCATTGAACGCACCAAAGCGGGTGTCAGTTCGGCGTGGCGCCCCTACGAAGTGCGGAGTTACCGGCTGGCGGACGGGGCGCCCGCGGCTGGCCGGACGATCGCGGAAGCGGAGAGGCTGGTACCGGAGACGCGGCTGTTTGTGCAGCGGCTGCGCCGGGGTGGCGAACTCATCGAAGCGGCGCCGGAGGTGGTGTTGCAGCCGGGGGATGTGGTGGCCGTCGGCGGTCGGCGCGAGGTGCTGGTGCAGGTGCTTGATGTGCGGGCGGAGGAGGTGGATGATCGCGAGTTGATCGACATTCCGGTGGCGGCCTACGAAGTGTTTGTGCGCAGCGAGCGGGTCGTCGGCCGGACGCTCGAAGAAATCAGCCAGCTCGACGAGGTCCGTGGCGTTTTCCTGCGGCGGGTCATGCGCGGCGCGCACGAGTTGCCGATCGGTCGGCTGACCGTGATCGAGCGGGGCGACGTCCTGCATTTGACGGGACCGGACCGTGCGGTCGAGCGCGCCGCCGATGTCATGGGCGAAATCATCAGGCCGTCGGATGTCACGGACTTCGTCGTGCTGGGGCTGGCGATTTGCTTGGGCGCGGCCTCGGGCGCGCTGATTTCCGTGCCTGTGGGCAATATCCACATTGCCCTCGGCACGAGTGTGGGGGCATTGCTGACCGGGGTGCTGGTTGGCTACGTGCGATCGGTGCGGCCGCTATTCGGTCGTGTACCGGACGGCGCCGTGGCTTTCATGCAATCGTTCGGGCTGGCGGCCTTCGTGGCGATGGTCGGCATCGGCGCGGGGCCGGAGTTCATGGTCGCGATCAAGGAAGCGGGAATCGGGCTCTTGCTGGGCGGGGTGGTAGTGACACTGACACCCTTGCTGGCCGGCCTGTATTTCGGAAGATACGTGCTCAATCTCAACCCGATTCTGCTGCTGGGCGGGCTGTCGGGCGCACAAACGTTTGCCGGAGCGTTGGCCGCGGTCCAGGAAAAATCCGGGAGCACGGTGGCGGTGCTGGGATATTCTGGCGCGGTGGCGGTCGCTCACATCTTGCTGACGACGTGGGGAACGGTGATCGTGCTCCTGATGGCCCCGTGATTCGCAAACATGGAAGAAGAGTTGCTCATCCGCACAGTGAATCTGCCGCCGGTCATCGACTTGGGGGCGACTTTTGTGTTCAGCATCACAGGGGCGATGGAGGCAATCCGGCGGCATTACGATCCGGTCGGGCTCTTCGTGCTTGCGCTGGCCAGTGGGCTGGGTGGCGGCCTGTTGCGCGACGGGTTGTTCATCCAGGCTGGGCCGCCCGCGGCCATGCGCGACGCCTCCTATATGCTGGCTGTGCTGGCCGGCTGCGTGGTGGCGGGCATTTTTTTCAAGCATGTGGCTCGGCTGTCGAAACCGTTCCTCCTGCTCGATGCGCTGGGGACCGGTGCCTATGGCGTAGTGGGTGCGAGCAGGGCGTTCGAAGCGGGGCTGGCCATTCCGGCGTGCATTTTTGTGGGGGTGGTGAATGCCGTCGGGAGCGGCCTGATCCGGGATGTCCTCGTGCGCGAAGAACCGCTTCTCCTCAAGCCGGGCCAGTTTTACGTGGTCGCGTCGCTGGCGGGCATCTCCGCGTTCGCTGCGCTCGCCAGATGGTTCCACGTCCCACTCACCGCGGCCGCGATTTCCGCCATTACCATCACCTTCGGCCTCCGTCTGTTGGCCATCTGGTTCGATTGGAAGACCAGACCCGTGCTCCAACCACCATCTGTTTCATGATTTCAATGAGCACTGCGGTCACGTATCATGCCACTCAAGGCGCGGGGAAACGGCCGGCGCGAAAACGCGTGTCGATGGGCGTGTCTGGATCTTTTGGGTTGGCGCCAAGGGGAATCGATGAAACAAAACCATTTCGCGAATCGAGTATGAAACACAACCATTTCCAAAGATCCACAACGGCGATTGGCCTTGCCGCGGCGGTCGTGTTGGCCCTGACTCAGACAGCGTGCCGGAAAACGGCATCGACAGCGCCGCCCCCGCCGCCAGTGGTCCGAGTGATGACTGTGGCGAAAGTGGACGTTGCACGTTCGACAACCTTCATCGGCCAGCTCGACTCGCCGGAAAACGTCGACGTGCGGGCGCGGGTGGAATCATTCCTGGACAAGATGCTGTTTACGGAAGGCCTGGAGGTGAAGGCGGGCGATCCGTTGTTCGAGCTGGTGAAGCAGCCGTACGAGGAAAAGCTGGCGGCCGCCAAAGCGGCGCTGGCGGAGGCCAATGCCGCGCTGGCCAAGAGCAAACTGGACGTCTCGCGGCTCAGGCCCCTTGCCCAGCAGAATGCAGTGCCGCAACGGGAGCTCGACGCGGCGTTGACGGCGCTGGAGGTGAACGAGGCGAATGTGGCGGCGGCGGAAGCTCGCGTGAAGACCGCCGATCTGGACCTTGGTTACTGCGACATCCGGGCCCCGTTGTCCGGCCGCATCGGAGCCAAGGAAGTGGCCATCGGAAGTTTGGTCGGCAAAGGGGAACCGACCTTGCTGGCCACCATCTCGCAGATCGACCCGATCTGGTTCTATTGCTCGATCAGCGAGGTCGACTTTTTGCAGGCCGAAAGACTGGCCCGTAGTGCCGGACGGAAAATGGGGGAACTGCCGGTAACCTTGATCCTGGCTGACGGCACGGAGCATCCCCAGCAAGGCAAGTGGATTTTCATGGACCGGGTCGTGGATCCAACCACGGCCACGATTCGGGCGCGTGCGGAGTTTCCCAATCCTGATCGACAGCTTCGACCGGGGATGTTCGCCCGCGCCCGGGTCAGCTTGCCGGCGGGTGAGGGGAATATCTTGGTTCCGGAGCGTGCGGTCACCGAACTGCAGGGGAAAAACTTCGTCTGGGTCGTCGATACCCAAAACAAAGTAACGCAGCGCCCGGTGCACGTGGCGCCAATCAGGATCGGCTCCGATGCCGTGGTTTTGGAGGGAATGCAGCCAGGGGAACGGGTCGTCGCCGAAGGTGTGCAAAAGCTGAGGGAAGGAGGGTTGGTCGAACCGGTGACATTCGAGCGGAGTGCCGAGGCGGCCAGTGCACCCGCCGCCGCGCCGCCATCCGGTCCTGCACCGGAGAAGCCCGAACCAAAAACTTCCGAGGAATAACCAACATGGCCGATTTTTTCATTCGCCGTCCCATCGTCGCGATGGTCATCGCCATCCTGACGGTGATCGTCGGTCTGATCTCGCTGCTGCGCCTGCCGATCTCCGAGTATCCGCCGGTGAGCCCGACGATGATCCAAGCCACCACCACG
This sequence comes from Verrucomicrobiales bacterium, assembly GCA_046155625.1. Lineage (GTDB taxonomy): Bacteria > Verrucomicrobiota > Verrucomicrobiia > Verrucomicrobiales > V1-33 > CAJBME01. The sequence continues at coordinate 27,241 of JBJXFS010000157.1, forward strand.
TACCGCGGCGCCGCGGCCGAGGCGGTCATGGAGTCTGTCGCCACACCCATCGAGTCCAAGGTCAACGGCGTGGACAAGCTGCTCTACATGCAGTCGTTCAACGCCAACGACGGAAAAATGACGTTGAACATGTATTTCGATGTTGGGAGCGACGTCGACATCATGCAGGTGAACGCGCAAAACCGCGTGGGTCAGGCCGAGGCACTGTTGCCGGAGGCGGTCAAGAAGGAAGGGGTGGTCGTCAATCGATCGAGTCCGGACATCCTCATGGTCATCGGCTTGAATTCGCCGAACGGGACTTATGATGCCACCTTCCTCGGAAATTACTGCGATATCAACCTGGTGGACGCGATCAAGCGCGTGAAGGGGGTGGGGGACGTCAAGAATTTCACGGCGCAGGACTACTCGATGAGGATCTGGCTGCAGCCGGACAAGCTCGCTGTCCTGGGCATGACGCCGGAGGACATTGCCAACGCCATCAAGGAGCAGAATGCGCAGTCGCCGGCCGGTCGAGTCGGGGCGGAGCCGGCGCCCTCCGGCCAGGAAATGCAGTTTAACGTGCGGGCGCAGGGGCTATTGAAGGAAGCCAAGGAGTTCGAGGAGATCATCGTCCGATCCAATCCCAACGGATCGCAGGTCAAGATCAGAGATGTGGGCCGAGTGGAGCTGGGTGCCCAGACCTATGACCTGCGCGCCCGTCTGAACAAGTCAGCGGCCGGGGCGATCGGCATTTACCTCGCGCCGGGCGCCAACGCCATCGACGCGGCAAAGAACGTCAGGAAGATCCTGGAGGAAGCGGAGAAGCGGTTTCCGCCGGACATGAAATACGAGATCACGCTGGACTCCACGTTGCCGATCGAAGCCTCGATGCACGAGATCGTGAAGACCCTGGCGGAGGCCGTGGTGCTGGTTCTGCTGGTGGTGTATCTGTTCCTGCAGAGCTTTCGCGCCACGATCATCCCGATGTGCACCGTGCCGGTGTCGCTGCTGGGCGCGTTCATCCTGTTTCCGGCGCTTGGGTTCAGCGTCAACGTGCTGACCATGTTCGGTCTGGTGCTGGCCATCGGCATCGTGGTCGACGACGCCATCGTGGTCGTCGAGGCCGTGCAACACCATTTGGAGCATGGGAAGGAGCCGGTGGAGGCGACGAGGCTGGCCATGAAGGAAGTGGCGGGCCCGGTCGTGGCGATTGGGCTTGTGCTCTGCGCCGTCTTCGTGCCGGTGGCGTTCATGGGTGGTGTCACCGGCCAGTTGTACAGCCAGTTTGCGCTGACCATCGCGGTGGCGGTTGTGTTTTCCGTGATCAACGCCTTGACGCTGAGTCCCGCGCTTTCGGCGATGCTGCTGAAGAAGCCACAGCCTGGCCGGGGGCCGATTGCCGCTTTCTTCAAGTTGTTCAATCGCTTCTTCGACTGGTTGAGCAACAGTTACGGACGAGTGGTCGCTGGAATGGTGCGAAAAGCGGTGTTTTCGATGCTGCTGCTCGTTGTGGTGGTGGGCGGGATCCTGGCGCTCGGCCGGCACGTGCCCGGTGGGTTCATCCCTGACGAGGACAAGGGCTATCTTTTTGTGGCCGTGCAACTTCCTGAGGGCGCCTCGCTGCAACGGTCCGATGAAATCCTGAAGCAGGTCGAGGACATCGTCATTGGCTCGGATGGCGTGCGTTCCGCGCTCGGGCTGGCTGGATTTAACATCCTCAACTCGCTAAATTTTCCGAACTCGGCGATGATGTTTGTGGGGTTGGATCCTTGGGAGGAGCGCATGAGTCCCGATCTCCACGCCAAGGCCATCGTTCAAGAATGGACGAAAAAGTTCGCCGCCATTTCGGGAGCGCGCGTTTTTGCGTTCGGCCCGCCGCCCCTCCCGGGTTATGGCAACGTATCCGGCTTTACCATGCAGCTGCAGGACCGATCCGGCGGCTCGGTCGAGCAGCTGGCCGAGTATGTGAAGCAACTGCAGGCCGAAGTGGCGAAACGTCCTGAAATAGCGAGCGTCAACACAGCGTTTAATCCATCCACCCCGCAAGTAAGAGTCGAGCTGGACCGGGAAAAGGCGCGCACGGTCGGGGTGCCGGTGGACAGTGTCTTTCAAACCCTGCAGGCCTATCTGAGCGGGCTCTACGTGAACGATTTTGTCCGCTTCGGCAAAGTGTACAAAGTGTTTCTGCAGGCTGAGCCGGAGTTTACCAACCAGCCGGAGGAGATCGGTCAGTATTTCGTGCGGAACAAGGCCGGGCAGATGGTTCCTTTGAGCACGGTGGTGAAGGTCAGCAAGATGAGCGGCCCGAATTTCGTGAGCCGGTTCAACCTGTACAATGCCGCCGAGATCATTGGGGCGCCGGCGCCCGGGTTCAGTTCGGGACAGGCGATCAAGGCGATCGAAGAAGTCATGAAGTCCATGCCCAGCGAGGTGGGCTATGAATGGTCCGGCCTGACGCTCCAGGAGAAGAAGTCCGAAGGCCAGGCGCCCATCATTTTTGGGGCGGCGGTGCTGTTTGTGTTTCTGCTCCTGGCGGCGCAGTACGAAAGTTGGGGCCTGCCATTTGCGGTGCTGCTCGCCACGCCGACGGTGATTCTGGGTTTGATGGTGGGAATGGTTGTCCGAGGGTTCGATCTCAATGTGTATGCGCAGATTGGATTGGTGATGTTGATTGGGCTATCGGCGAAGAACGCGATATTGATTGTGGAATTCGCGAAGATGAAGCGGGACGAGGGGGTGCCGATTCTTGAGGCGGCGGTGGAGGGGGCGCGGCTGCGGCTGCGGCCGATCCTGATGACTTCCTTTGCGTTTATCCTGGGATGTGTGCCGCTCATGCTGGCCACCGGATCGGGGGCGGCGTCGCGGAGCACCATGGGGACGGGGGTGGTGTTTGGGATGAGCATCGCCACCGCCATCGGCCTGTTTCTTATCCCGGTGTGCTATGTGGTTGTCCAAAAAATCGTGGAATTCCGGGGCAAGAAGGAGCCGGCGCCGGCGGGGCCGGCGACCCCCATTGAGGCGCCAGCGCACTCGTCAAATCACTAAGGAGTTGTTAAAGCTCCTGCGCCGGAATAAGAGCGCGTGTCGACCGATTCCAATTCATGAAGCTAAATCCAATCAATTCAGCGGGTCCTCGTTCCCGACGGCTTTCGCCGCTTCTCGCGGTCTATTGGTGGCTGGTCAGTCAGGGGAGCGCCCATGCCTCCATCTTTCAGGGAGAAACGCTGGACTCCATCGCCAATGTCATCGCGTGGATCGCGCTCATCATCGCCCCGGTCGTCGGGATCACGGTATTTTGGCTGGTCCACATCCTGCCGGAAAAAATAGCGCATAAGAAGCAGCACCCGCAGACCGGGGCCATCCAATGCCTGTGCCTGTTGTCGCTCTGCTTCGGCGGGTTGCTCTGGCCGATTGCCTGGCTCTGGGCGTACACGAAACCCGTATTGCACAAAATGGCCTATGGCACGGACGTGGACGAGTCGCTGGCCCATCACGGAGAGGAAAAAGGCAAAGCCAAGAACGAGCGACCGCCTGATAGCGAGGTCGAGAAGCTGCGCGCCAAGGTGAAGGAGCTGGAAGCGAAACTTAATCCCAAGGGAGGAAAGGCGTAATGGAACTCATTCTTCTGGGCATTTATTCCGCGTTCGTCTGGCTGATCTTCTTTAAGAAGAAATGGCTGCCTTGGAACATCACGAGTCAGGTCATTGTGGTCACCATTCCGATCGTGGCGCTGACGATCCTGATTCTCTTCATGAACATCGTGGCGCCGTCCTCCTCGGACGTTCGGGCCATGAACTATGTGATCCCGATTGTGCCGCGGGTGACGGGTCAAGTAACGGAGGTTCCGATCGAGCCGAACCGTCCGATCGCGAAAGGGGATGTGCTGTTCAAGATTGACCCGGAACCATTCGCGCTCGCGGTGAAGGCCGCGGAGGCGAAGCTGGCCATGGATAAAGTCGCCCTGGTCACGGCCGAGGCCACCCAGCGCGGGCTGCAGGAGCAGCTGAAAAACACCGCTGCCAAGAAGGAGGCCATCGTGGCGCGGCTGGACTTGGCGAAGAAGAGGGTCGAGCAATTTACCCAGATGGCGGAGGCGGGGGCCGGGCGCCGCGCTGACTTGGAGCAGTCGGAGTCCGATGTGGCGAACCTGGAGAGCGAGTATCTGGCGGCCCAGGCCTCGGAGTCGGAGGTGCAGCAAAAGCTCTCCGCGCTGACGGAGACGGGTGAGATCGACGAAGTGGCGCAGGCGAAAGCGCAAATTGCGAAATCCGAGGCGGATTTGGAGAACGCGAAGTACGACTTGGACGGGACGACGCATGTCGCGCCGGCCGACGGCCGCGTGGCGAATCTGGCGCTGCGTCCGGGAGTGAGGGCGACGCAGTTTGCGACGATGTCGGTGATGAGTTTCATCGAAGAAAATGACCAATGGTTGCTGGCATTTTTTCGGCAGAACGAACTTCGGTATGTGGAGCCGGGTAATGAGGCCGAGGTTTTTCTTAAGACGCATCCGGGGCGCATCATCAAGTGCAAGGTCGACTCGATTCTTTGGGCCACCGGGCAGGGGCAAATGCCCATCAGCGGCAATTTACCCAACACAGCGCCATTGGCTGCGCCGGAGCAACGCATCGCCGTCCGACTGCTGGTCGAGCCGAAAGACCGGGAATTGTTCCTCGCCGCGGGCGCCCGCGGGGCCGGGGCGATCTACACCGAAAAAGGCAAGCTGATCCACATTATCCGGAAAGTTTTTGTGCGCGTTTCAACCAAGATCGACTGGTTTGTCTTCAAACTTCATTGAAATCCCAAGACGAATGACCCGATTCCAACTCACCCTTCCGACCGTCTTGGTGGTCCTAACCGGCTGCCAGGTCGGTTCCCCTCCCATCGGTCGGGACATCGTGCCGCCCGATGCGCAGGACAAAATCGCACCCACTTGGAGCGGCCGCCATGGCCGTGGGCCGGTCGTTCCCGGCTGGATCGCCAGTTTTGGCGACAGTCGGCTGAACGACATTGCCGAGAAAGCCGTCGAAGTGAACCCGGACCTGCGGGCCGCGGCAGCCCGGGTGGAGGCGGCGCAGGCCGCGGTCCGGGTGGCCACTTCGGCCCTGTACCCGCAAGTCGGAGCGAAGCTGATTAGCGAGCGTCAAGGGAAGGAGTTGAGTGGTGACATTGATCTGGGCGTCACGCCGCCGGACCTCGGCGGTGTGGGCATCGACCTCGGGGGCGCTGGCTCGGATCCATCGAGCCTTGAGGTATCCAGCCGGCGCTGGGTGTACGGCCTCGGGATGGGAGCGACGTGGGAAGCGGACGTCTGGGGCCGGGTGCGGTCGCGGAGTGCCGCAGCGCAAAGCGATGCGCTGGCCGCGGAGTCCGACTACCAGTTTGCGGTCCAGTCAATCGCGGCCACGACCGCACGGGCCTATTTTTCGGTGATCGAGGCCGGTTTGCAGGCGGGCAACGCGCAGGAGACACTGGAATTATATTCCGAGTACATGAAGTTGGTCGAGGTCCAGCAACAGCAGGGATTTGCCAGCGACTACGAGATGGCGCAGATCAAGTCGCGGGTGAACGGGGCGGAAGACATGCTGCATGCGGCCAATGCGGCGCGGGCGCAGTCGGTGCGGGCGCTGGAAGTGCTGCTCGGCCAATTCCCCGCCACCAAGCTGCGCATTGGCAACGCGTTTCCCTCGTCCCCGCGCACCGTACCATCGGGCTTGCCGGCGGAACTGCTGGAACGCCGACCGGACTTGATCGCCGCGGAACGGCGTTTTGCCGCGGCCTTTTACCGGGTGAACGAAGCCCGGACCGCCCGGCTGCCGCGCTTTGCCCTCAGTGCCAGCGGCGGATTGGGCACATCGGAACTCGACGGGGTGGGGACACTGGAGGGACTGTTGTGGACATTTGGGGCGGGTGTCACGCAGCCCATCTTCTTTGGCGGTGCGCTCAAGGCTAACCAGGACATCCGGGAAGCCGAGCAGCGCGCGGCCGTGGCCGATTACGTGAGCGTGGCTTTGAGCGCGTTCCAGGAGGTGGAAGACGCCCTGTCCAACGACTATTACCTCAGACTTCGCGAAGGATCGCTGACCAGCATGGTCGCCAACAGCGGCAACGTCGTCCGGCTCGGCCGCATCAAGCTCGAACAAGGCCAGGTCGACATGTTCACCATCCTGCGGCTGATCGGGGAAAACCTCGCGGCCAGAGCCGAACTCACCAAGGTCCAGGCGTCCCGCCTCCGTGAACGCGCCAACCTCCACCTCGCCCTCGGCGGGGACTTCCGATCCCGCGCCAAATGACATATTCTTACGAAACCCACCGATTTTGGATTTTGGATTGTGAAATTTGAGGATTCGATCCGCGTGAATTACTAACCATCCGACGATCAATGCCTCACTCTAAAGACTGATCACTTCTGAATACTGAATACCGACCGCCACCCGCCACCCTCCGCTCTCGCTTAGCCTCTAACAAAAGCCATGCCCGCCATCGCCAACTACCCTGACCGCTGCGAACTGCTGAACCTCGGCTACGGACCGCAAGGCCGTGGACCGTTTATTATCCGACAGGTGGGAAATGTGCCAGGGAGCATGGATCTCGCTCAGAACCCGTATTTTCTCCGAAAGGACGGTGTTTGGGTGCTCAACTTGGCGATCATCGCGCTGCCCGAGGCCGATCAGGAGGTCGTTCTTTATCCGACCATGGTGGAGGCTATGGCACGATTGGGGGCGCTTGCGGGCGGCGACCCGGTGATCGAAGCGACATTGCCCGCGGGTCGCAGCCTGCAGGAGCTTCAGTCGGCCGCAGAGGACACGGCCAACCGCCTCATCGCCCATCTGCGCCGCGCCCGGCGTGAACCCTTAAGCCCCTAACTGCCATGAAACTCCAAGATATCATAAAGTCGGCCCACAACTTCTCCAAGCCGTATTGTGTGTCCGACGGATCATCGTTCCGATTGAAGGACATTGATCCGGGCGACATTGGCAAACTCGAAGCGGAGGACAAACCGCGAGCGAAGGAAGCGTTGCAGACCGGTGTCGAGGCGCTGGCCGAGTTGCAGGACATGCTGTACGCGCAGGACCGGTGGGGAGTGCTGCTGATTTTCCAGGCGATGGATGCGGCCGGCAAGGACGGCGCGATCAAGCACGTCATGTCGGGGGTGAATCCCCAGGGATGCCAGGTGGCGTCGTTCAAGGCGCCGTCCTCCGAGGACCTCGACCATGACTACCTCTGGCGGTGTCAAAAGCATCTGCCGGAACGGGGGCGCATCGGGATTTTCAACCGGAGTTATTACGAGGAAACACTGGTGGTCCGCGTGCACGAAAATCTGCTCAAGGGGCAAAAAATCCCCGCGAAACTGATCGGTAAGGACATCTGGAAGCAACGATTCAAGGACATCCGCGCCCATGAGCGCTACCTGAACAACAACGGCATCATCGTGCGCAAATTCTTCCTGCACGTTTCGCGCGACGAGCAGAGACGACGGTTTCTCCAACGCATCGACAATCCGGCGAAGAACTGGAAATTTTCACCCTCGGACGCCCGCGAGCGCGGCCACTGGAAGGCGTACATGGAAGCGTACGAAGACACGATTCGGGAAACCGCTACCCCGGAATCGCCCTGGTACGTCGTGCCGGCCGACAACAAGTGGTTCACCCGGGTGGTGGTGGCGGCGGCGGTCATTGACGCGCTGGCCTCGCTCGACCTCAAGTATCCGAAAGTGGGGGCCACCCGCCTGAAGGAATTGGCCGAGGCGCGAAAGGTGTTGATGGCGGAAAAATAGTCGTCGGTTTCTCCCGTTTCCGCCATGTCGGCCGAGTCCTCGTTTCCCCCAATTCGCGGCCCGCGGGGCTGGGTGTCCGCGATGGACTGGCTGCGCGGCTACCAGCGATCGTGGCTGCGGGGAGACGTAGTGGCGGGCATCACGCTGGCCGCCTATCTTCTGCCGGCCGGGATTGCGGATGCCTCGCTGGCAAACTTGCCGCCCGAGGCGGGGCTGTACGCCTGTTTGTTCTCCGGATTGGTTTACTGGTTGTTCTGCAGTTCTCGCCATACGGCGGTGACTGTGACCTCCGCGCTCTCGCTGCTGATCGGCTCTTCGCTGGCGCCGCTGGCCGGAGGGGATCCGGCGCGGTTTTCGGCGCTGGCCGCCGCGGTGGCCATCCTGGTGGGACTGGCGGCGCTGGTGGCCTGGATGGCCAAGGCCGGCGCCTTGGTGGCCTTTATTTCCGAGCCGGTCATGATCGGCTTCAAGTCAGGACTCGCCCTTTTCATTGGGGCCACGCAGCTGCCGAAACTTTTCGGGTTCAAAGGCGGGCATGGCGATTTCTGGGAGCGTGCCGGGCATTTTTTCAAACACCTGCAAGAAACCAACACGGCGGCGCTACTCACCGGATTGGCAGCGCTGGCGGTGCTCGTGCTCGGCAAGATCTTTCTCAAGAACAAACCGGTCGCCTTGTTCGTCGTCGTTGCCTCTATCGTGCTTTCGTCGCTGCTTGGTCTGGAGAAGCTGGGCGTCAAAATGCTTGGGGATGTGCCGACCGGCCTGCCAATGCCCGGACTGCCGGCCGTTCACTGGAGTGACTTGAACGAACTACTGCCATTGGCGCTTGCGTGTTTTCTCCTGGCGGCGGTGGAATCGGCGGCGATTGGCCGGATGTTCTCGGCCAAACATGGCGGCCGTTTCGACGGCAACCAGGAACTGCTGGCGCTAGCCGGAGCTAACCTGGCCGCCGGGTTGGGACGCTCCTTTCCGGTGAGTGGCGGCATGTCGCAGTCGCTGGTGAACGAGAGTGCGGGTGCCCGCACGCCGCTTTCGGGCCTCATCGCGGCGCTCATCATCCTGCTGGTCACCTTGTTCCTGTCGAGTCTGCTCCATGACCTGCCCCAACCGGTTCTGGCCGCTATTGTGCTCTTTGCGGTGACCGGCCTGTTCAAATGGGAGGCGCTGAAGAGGTTGTGGCTGCTCTATCGCCCGGAGTTTGTGGTTGCCGCGGCGGCCCTGATCGGAGTGCTCGGGTCCGGCTTGCTCCGGGGCGTGCTGATTGGGGCGGCCATTTCGATAGTGCAACTGCTTCGCGGGGCGTCCCGCCCGCACATTGCCGTGCTCGGTCGCATTCCCGGCACGCAGCGGTTCTCGGATGTGGCAAGGCACGAGGACAATGAAAGCGTGCCTGGACTGCTCGTCTGCCGGCCTGAAACCGGATTGCTCTATTTCAACATCGATCATGTGCGCGACACGATGATCAAGATGGTGCGAGCCGCCAGTCCGGCGCCACGCCGGTTGATTCTCGACCTTTCCGCGGCGCCGCGCGTCGATCTGCAGGCGGCTCAAACGCTGGCGGCGCTCCATGGCGAACTGGCCGCCCTCGGCTGCCAGCTCCAGATTGTCGAGGCGCGGGCCTCGGTGCGCGATGTGCTGCGCCTTGAAGGTGTGGAGGAGAAGGTCGGTCGCATCAACCGCTTCACCTCGGTGGCGGATGCCGTGGAGGACTTTTTGCAAGAGCCGTCGGCGGGCCCGGCTGTCCGTCCATGAAATTCACCCGACCATCGAGGGCCGCCTCGATCGAGCGTCTGAACAACGATGAGCTGGCTGCTTGAAATTCACAAGACCCAGCCGATCGCGCACGCGGTGGGGGTTCTGGCATTAGTGTGCGTGGTGGGGATGGCGCTGGGCAGCGTGAAGATGCGAGGCATCGGGCTCGGCACGGCCGGGGTTCTTTTCGCCGGCATCCTGGTGGGTCATTTCGGAAAGCCGGTCGACGCGGAGACCCTGGATTTCGTGAAGGAATTTGGATTGATTCTATTCGTGTTCACGATGGGCTTGCAACTCGGGCCCGGGTTTTTCGCCACGCTGCGCCAGCACGGGATGCGGCAGAACATACTGGCGGCTACCGTGGTGGTGCTGGGGGCGGTGTTGGCGCCGGTGGCTGGATGGATCGCGGGGTTTGATCCGGCCGCGGTGCTTGGGGTATTTGCGGGCGCCTCGGTGAACATCCCCGCCCTCGGCGCCGCCACCCAGACGCTCAGCACGCTGCCGGGCGTCGCTCCAGAGCGATTGGCGCTGCCGGCGCTCGCCTGCGCGGTCACGTATCCGACGGCCATCGTGGGTGTCATCACCACCCTCGTCGTGCTCCGGACACTCTTCAAAATCGACCCTGCGCGCGAGGCCGAGGAACTCGCGTCGCGGAACCGCCGCCCGGTCGAGCCGCTTGAACGCCGGACCTTGATCGTGAGCAATCAAAACCTGGACGGTCTGACCCTGGATGATCTGCCTGGCCGTCTCGAAGCGGGCGTGACGATATCGCGGGTCCGCCACGGGGACAGGACGCTGGCCGCCACCGGAGCCACGGTTGTCCGTGAAGGCGACCGTCTGGCCGTGGTGGGTACACAAGCGGGTGTGGACCGGTTCGAGCGCGTCATCGGCCACCGTAGCGAAGAAGACTTGGTCCTGGCTGAAAGCGACCTGACCTTTCGCCGCGTCGTGGCGACCAATCGCGATGTGCTCGGCAAAACCGTCGGTGAGCTCAACCTGGACGACCGCTTCGGCGTGGCGGTCACGCGTCTGACGCGCGCCGACATCGAGATGTCCGCGGTGCCGGGGCTGCGATTGCAATTTGGGGATCAGTTGCAGATCGTAGGGACGCCGGAGGGGCTGGACAAGGCGGCGGCCGTGCTGGGCAACTCGCTGAAAGAGCTGAACGAAACGCACTTCATTCCATTCTTCATCGGGATCGTTCTGGGGATCATACTGGGCACGATGCCGATCGTCCTGCCCGGCCTGCCGCAGCCGGTGAAGTTCGGATTGGCGGGTGGACCGCTCATTGTGGCGCTGGTCCTCGGCCGGATCGGGCGCATCCGCCGCCAGGTCTGGCATATGCCGATAAACACCAACCTTGCCTTCCGCGAGTTCGGCATCGCGCTCTTCTTTGCCGCGGTCGGCTTGAATGCCGGCGAGAAGTTTTTCGAGACCGCCTTCAGCACCCTCGGTCTGCAGTGGCTGTTGGCCGGACTGTGCGTGACCGTGCCGCCGCTGTTGCTGGTTGGGTTGTTTGCCCGCGCGGTTTGGAAAATGAACTTCACCGACCTCAGCGGTTTGATCGCCGGGAGCACGACCAACCCACCCGCCCTGTCCTTCGCCAACACCCTGGCGGGTTCGAGCGCACCCAGCGTCGCCTATGCGACCGTCTATCCGCTCACCACGCTTTTGCGTATCCTCTCGGCGCAAGTTCTCGCCATTGTTCTGCTATCATGAAATCTTCGCATCCAACGTCCGCCGCTTCGGGAAAGAATAATGTGACCGAAGGTCGAGAGTCGGAGACAGGCGTGGGCGCCTGCATCCGCACGGGACTGAGCGAAACGGAGATCAGCCGGGCATTTCGGGACAACCTGTGTTGCGGACTGGGGCGACTCGAAGGAAACTCCAGCCGCCACGACCTCTACGTCGCACTCGCCCTCACGGTGCGTGATCGGCTCTTCAATCAGCATGTCGCGAGCTTGGAGTCGCATGGCGGTACCAGCGCTCGCCGCGTCGCCTACCTGTCGGCCGAATATCTGCCGGGACCGCATCTGGCCAACAACTTGCTGAATTTGGGAATCATGGAAACCGTCCGGGCAGCGCTGCAATCGCTTGGGCATGAGTTGGATGAATTGCTCGCCGAGGAGGAGGAGCCGGGATTGGGGAACGGGGGGCTCGGGCGGCTCGCGTCGTGCTATATGGACTCGATGGCAACGGTCGAGGTGCCGGCGATTGGTTACGGGATCCGGTATGAATTCGGCATTTTCGATCAGGTGATTCGAGGAGGGTGGCAATGTGAGGTGACCGACAAATGGCTGCGCCACGGCAACCCGTGGGAAATGCCGCGCGCTGAACTCGCCCAACGCGTCAAGCTCGGCGGTCATGCCGACGACTGGACCGACGACCACGGGCGTCCCCGCCGACGGTGGGTAGCCGCCACCGAGGTGGCCGGCATTCCTTACGACACCCCGATCGCAGGTTACCGCTCCGGCCTTTGCAATATTCTGCGCCTTTGGAAAGCTGAAGCCATTGAGGGATTCGACTTTGAGGCGTTCAACCACGGCGACTACGACCGGGCGGTGGAGGACAAGGTGCAGTCCGAAACGATTACCAAGGTGCTTTATCCGAACGATGAGGCACACCGGGGGAAGGAACTGCGCCTGAAGCAGCAATTCTTTTTCACCAGCTGTTCGCTCCAGGATATGCTGCGCATTCATCAGTTGTTTGGCGGTGTGCCTGGCGACTTCCACGTTCAGTGGGCCATTCAACTCAACGACACTCATCCGGCGGTGGCGGTGGCGGAGTTGATGCGGCTGCTGGTCGACGAACTGGCCCTCGAGTGGGATGAGGCGTGGGCCGTGACGCGCGGCACGTTCGCCTACACGAACCACACCCTGCTGCCAGAGGCGCTCGAAAAGTGGTCGGTCGAGCTGTTTGGAGCGCTGCTGCCCCGGCACTTGGAGATCGTGTACGAGATCAACCGGCGCTTTCTCGACGAGGTGCGCGCGAAGTTTCCCGGTGACGAATCCCGAGTGTCCCGGTTGTCGTTGATCGACGAATCCGGTCCCCGGTGGGTGCGCATGGCCCATCTGGCCTGTGTCGGCAGCCATCGGATCAACGGAGTGGCTCGCATGCATTCCGAGTTGTTGAAAGGCACGGTGCTCCGTGACTTTGCCGATTTGTGGCCGGAGAAATTCTGCAATGTCACGAACGGGGTGACGCCGCGGCGGTTCGTGGCGGTGGCGAACCCGGGGCTGACCCGACTGATCAGTGAATGCATCGGCGAGGGCTGGCAGAAGGACCTTTCGGAGCTGCGGAAACTGGAATCCTTCGTCGAGGACGGCGGGTTTAGGAACCAGTGGCAGGAAGTCAAGCGGGCCAACAAACGGCGGCTGGCCGCCCTCATGGCCGAACGCACCGGCGTCGTGGTTTCCCCCGACTCGCTCTTCGATGTGCAGGTCAAGCGGATCCACGAATACAAGCGGCAGCATCTCGCCGTTCTGCACATCCTGACGCTTTACCTCCGGTTGCGGCGGCAGCCGGCCGCCGATGTGCCAGACCGCACCTTCATCTTTGGGGGCAAGGCGGCTCCCGGATACTTCCTGGCCAAGCGCATCATCCGATTGATCACGGCCGTTGGGGATTTGGTCAATGCAGACCCTGTGGTGGGCGGCCGGCTTCGAGTCGTCTTTTTTCCCGATTTCAACGTCAAGAACGCCCACTCCATTTACCCGGCGGCGGACTTGTCCGAACAGATTTCGATGGCTGGGAAGGAGGCCAGCGGGACCGGGAACATGAAGTTTTCGCTCAATGGCGCCCTGACGATAGGCACGTTGGACGGCGCGAATGTAGAGATTCGCGAGGAGGTGGGCGAAGAGAATTTTTTTCTCTTTGGGATGACGGTTAACGACGTCCACCGCCGGCAGGCCGAGGGGTATCGATCTCGCGACCTGTTCGAACAGGATGCCACACTCCGGGAAGCGATCGAATTCGTGGCCAGCGGCGCTCTCGCTCCCGGTGAGCCCGGGTTGTTTGACCCGATCGTGGAAAACCTGCTGGGGCCAGATCCATTTCTCGTCCTGGCCGACTACCGGTCGTACATTGAGGCTCAGGAAAAGGTGAGCGCGCTGTGGCGCCAACCCGATGACTGGACGCGACGGTCGATTCTGAATGTGGCGCGCATGGGAAAATTTTCGTCTGACCGATCCATTCGCGATTACTGCGAGCGGGTGTGGGGGATTACGCCGGGTTGGGTGCTGCCGCCGGCGCGGGATGCTGGTTTTTCACGCCGATGATTGAGGTTCTCACACAAGCCACGCGGTTGGTGGTGGTGGTGTTTCTGCTTTCCAGTATGGCGGGAATTGGCTTGGGGCTGACGGTGCCGCAAGTGGTTGGAGCGTTGAAAAGCCCGCGGTTTGTGCTGGGGGCGCTGGCCGCCAATTTTCTGCTTTCCCCCTTGTTGGCGATGGGGATTGCGCGACTGCTGCGGTTGGACGAGCCGTTTGCCATCGGGCTGCTCGTGCTTGGTTTGACGGGTGGAGCGCCGTTCCTTCCCAAGGTGGTGGATCTGGCCAAAGGCGATGTGGCTTCGGCGGTCGGCTTGATGGTCTTGCTCATGCTGGGCACGACGGTTCTTGTTCCGGTGGTCCTGCCACTGCTGGTCAAGGGCGTTCACGTCGAACCGCTCAAGATCGTCCTGTTTCTCGTCCTTCTGATGCTCTGTCCATTGGGCGCGGGGATGGCCGTGAAGGCAATGGCGCCGCGTGTGGCGGCGCGATGTCGGCCGGTGCTGGAGCGGATTTCGAGTGTCGCCTTACTCGGGCTGCTGATTCTGATCCTTGGACTGAATTTCCAGGCAGTGCTTCGTCTCTTTGGCACGGGGTCCATTCTTGCTGCGGTGTTGTTCGCGGCTCTGGCCGCGCTGGGGGGCTGGTTGCTGGGAGGTCCCGGGAATCCCCAGCGCACGCTGCTCGGTCTGGGGACGGCGTTGCGCAACATTCCCGCAGCGCTCATTATCAGCGTGCAGAATTTTCGCGATCCCAACGTGTCGGTGATGGTGCTGGTCACCACATTGACCGGCATTCTCCTGCTGGTGCCCGCGGCGGTGAGGATGGGGAGACGGCATGCGGGCTCACCCGCCTGACCATGATAATGCTGACTCTCCTCGCGTCGATCGCCCTCTTTGGGGCGACATTGGGCATGATTGAGCTGGGAAGGCGGATCGGGGTGCGTCGATACCGGGAGGAAGGCGAAGTGGCGACGAAGGGGTTTTCGGCTGTCGAGGGGGCCATCTTCGCGTTGCTGGGATTGATGCTGGCGTTTTCCTTTTCCGGTGCCCTGGCGCGCTTTGACGACCGGAGGAAACTGGTGGTGCAGGAGGCGAATGACATCGGGACGGCCTGGCTGCGGATTGATCTGCTGCCGGTGGAAAAGCAGGCGCCGATACGCGCACTTTTCCGGCAGTACTTGGATGTGCGCCTTCAGGCGTACCGGGACATTCAGAGCCCGGAATCAGCGCGGGCCGAATTGTCGCGGCTGGGCGCTCTGCAACAGGAGATCTGGAGACTGGCTTTGGCGGAGACTCCGCCGGGCGTTCCTCATCCGGAGCGGATTCTCGTGGTCCCCGCGTTGAACGCCATGTTCGACTCCACCACGGCGCACAACGAAGCGGCGCGACTCCATGTCCCAAAAGTCATCTTTGTCATGCTGGGCGCCCTGATCCTCGCCTGCGCCCTGTTCGCCGGGTACGACATGGGCGGACACCCCAAGCTGAACCTGCTCCATTCGGTTGCCTTTGCCCTAGTGCTCTGTGTCACGGTCTACGTGATCATCGACCTGGAACACCCGCGGATTGGCCTCATTAAAATGAGTGACTCGGACGCCGTGCTGGTGCCGTTGCGCGAAAGCATGAACTAAGCCAGCTTTGCCTGCGTCATGATCCAAGCCCTCGTCTCAGCCAGTCAGTCGCTCCAGCCATCGCCTATCGTCTGGCCCGGACGGCCGGCGCCCCTGGGTGCCACGTTCGATGGAAACGGGGTGAACTTCGCGCTCTTCTCCGATCACGCGACGCAGGTGGAACTGTGCCTCTTTGACGGACCGGACGAGAGCCGGGAATCGGCGCGATTGACGTTGCCGGAGCGGACGGACCAGGTCTGGCATGGCTATGTGCCGGGATTGGGGCCGGGTCAGGTGTACGGCTATCGCGTGCATGGACCCTACGACCCGTCGCGGGGCCTGCGGTTTAACGCGCACAAGGTGCTCCTGGATCCGTATGCCAAAGCGATCGCCCGGCCCTTCCGCTGGGATGCGGCGGTTCATCCATGGGATGGTGACACTGCGCACTGTGCGGCGCTGGGTCGCGTCGTCCACGCCCCGTTTCTCTGGGATGGCGACCGCGCCCCCGGCACGCCGATGCACGAGACGATCGTGTACGAACTGCATGTCCGGGGGTTCACCATGCGGCACCCCGACGTTCCGGAACCGCTGCGCGGGACATATGCCGGACTGGGATCGCCGGCCGCTATCGACTACCTCCAGCGCCTCGGCGTGACGGCGGTCGAGTTGCTTCCGGTGCATTACCATGTCGACGAGCGATTCCTGGTCGAGCGCGGGCTGGTAAATTACTGGGGTTACAACACCCTGGGATTTCTGGCGCCCGACCCGCGGTACGCGGCCTCGGGGGCGGAGGGGGCGGTGGCTGAGTTCCAAACGATGGTCCGTCACCTGCATGCCGCCGGCATCGAAATCATCCTCGACGTGGTGTACAATCACACGGCCGAGGGCGGCGAGGATGGACCCACGCTGTCGTTCCGGGGCATCGACAATGCGGCTTATTACCGGTTGGCCGATGACCGATCATGCTACGTCGACTACACCGGCTGCGGCAACTCACTGAACGTCGCGCATCCGCGCACGCTCCAGCTCATCATGGATTCGCTGCGGCATTGGGTTCAGGAAATGCACGTCGACGGGTTTCGCTTCGACCTGGCGAGCGCGCTGGCCCGCGAACTGGTCGATGTCGACCGGCTGGGCGCCTTCTTCGACATCATCCATCAGGATCCAGTGCTGTCGCGCGTCAAACTCATTGCCGAACCCTGGGACTTGGGGCCCAACGGGTACCAGGTCGGCAATTTCCCCGTGCTTTGGACCGAATGGAACGGGCGGTACCGCGACTGCATCCGCCGGTTTTGGAAAGGGTATGGCGGCACGGTCGGCGAGCTGGCCACGCGGCTGGCGGGCAGCAGCGACCTGTACGCGCACAACGGACGCCGCCCAAGTGCCAGCTTGAATTTTATCACCGCGCACGACGGGTTTACCCTGCGTGATTTGGTCAGCTACAACGGGAAGCACAACGAGGCGAATGGTGAGGGCAACCGCGACGGAACGAATGACAACGACAGTTGGAACTGCGGCGTCGAGGGACCGACCGATGGGGCGGAAGTGAACCGGCTGCGGGCGCGGCAGCAGCGGAATCTTTTGACCACGCTTCTGCTGTCGCAGGGAGTGCCGATGCTGCTGGCCGGGGATGAATTTGGCCAGACGCAATTCGGCAACAACAATGCGTACTGCCAGGATTCACCGCTCGCCTGGCTCGACTGGAATCTGACGACCGAGCAGGAGGAGTTGCTCGACTTTACCCGGCGGTTGGTGGAGCTGCGAAAGGGGCAGCCGGTCTTTCGGAGGCGGCGATTTTTCCTGGGTCGAGCGATTCACGGCGCGGAAATCAAGGACCTCTACTGGATTCATCCGAGTGGCCGCGAAATGAACGATGCCGACTGGAACGCGCCGGGAGTGCATTGCCTCGGGATGGTATTGCCCGGCGATCAAATCAGCGAAATGGGCGAACGCGGTGAACGCATCCGCGGCGACTCATTCGCGCTCCTCCTCAATTCGCATCACGAACCGGTGGCCTTCCGGTTGGGCGTGCGCCGCCGCGATTTGCGCTGGCGCTGTGTCTTCGACACCGCGGGTCCAGCCAACGGCGGGTGTCCGTACGAGCACATGAGCGAAGTCCCGCTGCAACCGCGTTCCGTGATCCTGCTGCGCGCGGAATGGACCATGACGGCACCTCAAGGTGACGATGGCGTGACCGCAGAGTGATCGATGGAGCCCTCAGACCGCTTGGAGCCGCCGCCGCCGCCGGCGGAGCAGGGTCAAGGCAGCCAAGCCGAGGAAGCCGGCGGTGGCGGGTTCCGGGATCAGGGTGGCCTCACGGCTCAGGAACTCGACGCGCACGCTGGTGTAGTCCTCGGTGCCGTTCACAGTGGCGCTTTGGACGATGAAGGTCAGGGTGTTCAGTCCTCCGTTGAGCTGGGCGATGTCACCGGCGTCAAAACTGAACGGGCTGAAGCCGCCGAAGCTGACGGCGGATTCACTGATGCCGGCAGAGACGCCATTAATGAGGACATCGAGCAGGACATTGTCCTGCGATGCCTGCCCGGAGATGATAGCCGTGGAGGGAACGAATCCGGTGAGGTCGAAGGTGGTTTGATAATGATATTCGCGCGTGACGTTGGTCGGGCCCAGAGCGGAGGTGCTGAGCGTGCCGATCCAGGCGGAAGTAGTATTGTCGCCAATCCACGGTGGAACCGGGAAGCCATTGGCTGCGGTGACGACTAGGGGAGCGCCGACTTGGGCTCCTGGCGCGACCAGCGCCCAATGAGAATCGGGGGCGTCGTCCGCCAAGGGGGTGCCGGTGGCGTCTACGCCGGTATTAAAAAGGGAGGAAATCGTGGCGGCCGGAGCAAGTGGCGTCAGAGCCACCAGGGCGGCCGTTGGGACGAGGGCAAATCGAAGAGGTATGCGGCCCTTTCGCAGCAGTCGCCACGGCAAGGCAAGAAAAAAAGCGCCGGTGGGTGGGTGCCGAAGGCGTTTTTATTCTCGAGCCAGCGACTCGTGCAGACGAAGCGTGAGGCTCACGCCCTTCTCGGAGATCACTCTCTCGGCGTGGAAGATTCTCCGCGATCAGTCGTATTGTGAAGTCGTTGGTATTATGGGATTTATTCAATAATTCACGCTCTTTCGGGCGAAAGCCCCTTCGCGCAGAGGGCGTTCCGCCCCGAAGAGCGGGATGCCCCAGCCGAAAGCCTTCGGCTCCCTCTGTTTTACGCAATCTTGATTTGTCATTTATAATCAATGTATTGCTTCAACAAAGAAAAACGCCCTGGTGCGTGCCGAGGGCGGAGATTCTTGCACGACTGTCAGGCGGTGTTTCACTGGGAGTGGCGGGCTGAGGCCGCCATGAAAACGAAGACTTTTTGACATCGCTTGCGGCTGCTCCGAGTCGAATGCCAGAGTTGGTATGGCGGCTCCAGCCCGCCACTCGTGCGCTGCCGAGCAGCGTCCTCTTCTGGGGTGGGAGACCCCGGCCGCAGGCTTCCGTTGGGCCTGCGAGAACTTTGAAGAAACTGCGTCGCTGCGAGGCGGCGTGGGGAGCA
>JBJXFS010000183.1:0-5796 GCA_046155625.1 Verrucomicrobiales bacterium
GAACCATCGCCCATGCGCTGGCAGGGGCCGATGGAAGTTTACGCAATGGCCGACGGATAACGCTGCTGCGGCCCCTTCCTTCGCAGGGACGCCGAGCCAATGGGGGTAGCCCCTATTTCACCCCCGCCGATTCATCTGCGAAAAATCGACCGGGGCGACCACCGCCATCACGCGGTCGCGGATGGCGCGGGCCTCTGGGAGGGGTACCGCGGCGAATCGCAGCGTACCGCCCGCGATGCCGAAGTGCAGCGTCGAAAGCCCCAGGGCTCGGGCGAGCGGGCCTTGGCTTATCTCGATGCTCTGCACGTGCACCTGCGGGGCAATCACCAACCGCTGCCACCACCAATTTTCGCGCACGTAAAGCTGCCGGTCGTCGACCCGATCGCCATAGTGTCGCCATTTGAGCCAGAAGATGGGGAGGAAGGCGACCGGGACCAGCAGCAGCCATCCCGCTCGGTGGAAAGGCGCGTCGGCGAAGGTCATGGCGGCCCACATCGCGATCGGCAGTCCGGCCAA
Source organism: Verrucomicrobiales bacterium (assembly GCA_046155625.1). GTDB lineage: Bacteria > Verrucomicrobiota > Verrucomicrobiia > Verrucomicrobiales > V1-33 > CAJBME01. The sequence continues at coordinate 517 of JBJXFS010000183.1, forward strand.
GAGGTAGACCAGGCGAATCGCCCACCAGGCGAAACGGCTTTTGCGGAAACTCGCGTCCGCCTCGGGTGGCGCAATCCCCGCCTCTTTCACAATCGGGCGGATTTCATCAAGCGTCGCCAGGGGCGCCACCACATGGTCGCTCTCTTCGCGGCCGTCGGACGCCAGGCTGATGAAGGTGAGCGCGTGCCAGCCGCTGCGCTGGCGCACTGGCCCGGTCGCGATCACCGCCGCCTGTACCCGGGCCACAGGCATCACTACATCGGTCAGGGTCAGCAGGCCGCGACGGCGACGAAAGCCCTTGGCCGTGCGGTCGAGGCGGAATCCGTAATCCTTGATGAAAGTTCGAGTGATTCCGGTGGCGACTGCGATGGCGACTAGTCCGAGCAGCACGGTCATGCCACCGACGATCTGCACGATTCGATCAAAAGGGGTGATGCCGAGGCCTTTTTGCTCGGCCATGCCGATCCACTGCCTAATAAACAACCAGTCGAAATCGAGCAGGAAATTGAACTTCTCCGCCAGCGCGCCCAGGATCGCGAAGAACACAAGGCTGGACGAGTAGAAGCCGAGGATGAGGAGGCGTTTGGCATTCATGGCAAAGACCGGGGGATCGTCGGTTTCGGGTGCCGCCTCGATGGCGCCAGAAGGCGCCACCGTTCCCGCCTTGGCCGCCCGCACCGTCTCTCGCAACCGACCCGCCTCCTCCAGCGAGACAAATCTCAGCGTCGCATCCTCGCCTTCGCCGCTGCCGGTTTCGAACTTGACCTCGCCCAGCCCCAAAAGGCGCGCGAGCAGTTTTTGCTCGACGCTGACATCCTGGATGCGGTCATAGGGAATCGAGCGTGCGGCGCGGCTGATGATCCCGCGCTCGACGCGGATATCATCCTCACCGACGTAATAATGCGTACGTCGCCAAATGAGCCAGCGGAAGAACAGTCCTGCCGACATCACGGCGACTATTACCACCGGAATGAAAGCGGGATTTTCGTTGCTGCCCGCGCTGAAAATCGCAGCTGCGATCGGGACAATCAACTGCGGCAGCCCAGTGATAAACCCGATGATCAGGCCGCGCGGATGGAGGCGCCGGCCTTCGGTGGGAGGATCCAACTCAGCAGTCATACAAAACCGATCGGGCGGAACTTTTTGAGGCTCTGGTTTTTTGGCATCGCTGATTGTAACGGGAAGTCGCCTTGACGCGCTGAAGCCAAACCGAGTGAGGCGAGGGACCGGACATCACCCTTGCGCGGCCTTGATATATTCGCGGATGCTCTCGCGAATGGCAACCGCTACGTCATGCCGCAGGCCAGGCAGGCTGACGCTGGCGCCATGATTACCCGCCGTGTGAACGGTCAAGGTCGCCAGGCCATAGCGCCGCATGATCGGCCCCTGTTCGATATCGATATGCTGGATCCGTCCCAGGGGCACCACCGTGTCGCTGTAGAAGAAATAACCGCGCTCGAGACGAAGCCGATCGTCGCCAAGCGCATAGCGCCAGCGGGCATAGCGGCGTGAGGGAACAACACCGATCCACCACGCGGAGAAGATTATTACGGGTAGTAGAATGACGCCGGGCGGCGTCGGTTGCGCGATCTCCAACACCAGCGCGATGATGAGCAAAATGACGCCGAATAAAGCCGCGCCAATGCGCATCACCTCCACATACGCGGGATCCAGCGGCTGCATTGAGTCAGTCTCCTCCATGCGCGGTTTATGTTTCGTCCGTGTGGATCTGGCAAGCCGGATGTCGAAGGCGTCGCCTTCACTCCGGCCGGTCCGGCCGTCGATGAGCCGCAAATTACCTCAGCATCACAGCGTTTTCGGCCTCGTCAAAATGGCGTGGATGGGAATGTGATAGCCAAGCACCACTTCGCTGATCAGATTTCCCCCAGCGTGGAGGTCGGATGCTTGTGCAGCGTCGGTGAAGGCGGCGGTCGGAGGTCGGCGGTCGGCGGTCGGAGGTCGGCGGTCGGAGGTCGGTAAGTGACAATCCACCCGAAACGGGCGGGGTACAATGGACAGTGGAATGGCGGACGAAGCGGGAGGTCGGAGGGCAGGGTGACGGCGGGTGGGAGGCGGCTGTACGATGGGGCAGCCGGTCAATGGGACGGAATCAATGAGGGGCCGAGACCGTCGCCGGAGGTTTTATTGGCTTGGTCTATTCTCGTCGTCATTTACCCAGCAGTCCGCGGCCGCGGAGCCAGGCGGCGAGTTGACGTGGCCACTCGGTGTTGACCGCGTTGGGCGACGGGAGCAGACCGAACCCGTGTCCGCCTTTTTCCCAGACATGGAGCTCGCCGGGCACGTGGTGGACGATCATGGCCTGGTAAAAAGCAATCGCATTTTGGAGTGGCACGCCGGTGTCGTCCTGAGTGGCGACGAGGAAGGTGGGTGGCGTGGCGGGGGAGACAAGAAGTTCGGTGGACAAGGAGCGGCGACCCTCCGAGGTGGCGTCGGGGCCGAGCAAATTATCGCCGGAGCCGCGGTGAGCCCAGGTGTCGTGCAACGAGATGACCGGGTAGACAAGCACGCCGAAGTCGGGGCGATGGGAGCGGGACGCGAAAGCCTTTTCGTCTTCGCCCGGCAGCGGCGTGTCGGTCAGGGTCAGCGCAGTGGACGCGAGGTGACCGCCGGCCGAAAACCCCAAAATCCCGATGCGCTTCGGGTCGAGTCCCCATTCGGCGGCGCGGGACCGGGTCAACCGGACCGCCTGACGGGCGTCGAGCAGCGGGACCGGATGTCGGTAGGCACCGCCCATTTGGTCCGAAACGCGGTATTTGAGCACGATGCCGGCGACGCCGATAGAGTTGAGCCACTCGGCCACCCTCCAGCCCTCGTGGTCGATGGCAAGAATGCGGTAGGCGCCTCCCGGGCAAATGACGACCGCGGCTCCGGTGGCCGATTCCTTCGGCGGCAGAAAGACGCGCACTGCGGGCGACTGCACATGCGTGATCCGGACAATGGGATCGCCGGGCTTACGGACCAGCACTTCCGCTTCGGAAGAAAGGGGCGCTCCGGGCGGTGGGCCGTCGTACAACGGAAGATCGATCGGCTCAGCACGAAGGAGCACTGCCAAACCGGCCCAGAGGCCCATCGACCACAGGCACCGTGGGAAAGAACGCAGGGTCATGATTGAGTGGGGCAGGGTGGTCAGGGTTGGACGTTCCGCAATTCCGATTTGGTGGCCAGAGCATAAACCGGCACGCCTCGCGCTTCTATGGCCGCCCGGCCGCCTTCCTCGCGATCGACCAGCGCTACTACAAAGGCGACGGTGCCGCCCTCGCGCTCCACGGCATCGATCGCCTGCAGCGTGGAGCCCCCCGTAGTGATCACGTCGTCAACCACCACCACCGTTTGACCAGCCGAAAAATTTCCCTCGATGAGGCGCCCGAGCCCGTGTGCCTTCGGTGTTTTTCGTACGGCAAAGGCGTGCACTGGGCCGCCAGCCCCCTCGGAGCCCGAGGCCAGAGCGATCGCCAGCGCCACCGGATCTGCACCCATCGTCAAGCCCCCAACCGCCTCCACCGAAATCCCTCTCTCCCCGCACACCCGCCCGATCAAGTCCCAGCCCAGTTCCCCGATCAGTCGCGCCCCGATCGCATCCATCGTCGTCACCCGACAATCGACGTAAAAATCGCTCTTCACCCCCGAAGCCAGGGTGAAATCGCCAAACCGTACGGATTTCTGGCGGAGCAAGCGCAGTAGCGCGGCATGAGCGGTGGCAGCATCGATCATGAGGGCACTCTGGCGACTCCCGAGCCCACGGCGATGAAAAAATGCGCCCAGCCGCTTGCGGCCCCCTCGATCCGTGCTATCTGATCCCTCGCTCCGGTTCCGCCGGCCAGCGAATTGCCCCGTGGTGTAAGGGTAGCACAAGAGATTTTGGTTCTTTTAGTCTAGGTTCGAATCCTGGCGGGGTAGCTCGATTCTGATGAGCGGGTTAGAGAGAGGAGCGGCTTGGTTGCGTTCTTTATTATGATAAAAAGTGGAGCGAGCAGGCTCGTGGCCAGATGATGAGGAACGATCCCGATCTGGGCGAGTTTCGATGCCGGCGTTGGGCCGCCCCGGTCAACGCGGGCTTGGCGGCCCAGTTGTTGATCGAGTAGGTGGCGGAGGTCGTCACCAAGCGGCGGCTCGCTGGGGATTTTCAGTCCAATCGGTGCGACAGGATCACCATCTAACCGGGAGGCAGCTCGCGCACCTGGTAGAAGACCCGCGGGCCGGAGATCATTTCCAGGGAGTCGGTGTACGTCGTCTTCGCGCCTTGGGAAGGGTAACTGTCATCCAACCCGATCCAGCCGCCGAGTTCTCCTGAGGGCAGCATGGCCGTGGAGGCAAAGATCGCGTAATTTCGGCCGGGGAGGGAGTTGAAGGTGAAGGACACGGACGGGGACTCGCCGCCGGTGTAGATGATTTCAGTGATCTTGAATTCGGTGACGGTTGGCGGCGCGGTGGCGAAGCGCAGGTTGGGACCGATGTAGGCGTTGAGGCGATCCGTGCGGACGATGGTGGGTTTCGCGAATGCGCCGCCGGGAGGGCCAGTCTCGACGGTTTCCAGGTAGCTGAAGCCGGGGAGGGTTGTGAAGTCGATCATCATGGCGATCCCCGGATCGTTATTGACCGCGTACCAGACGCCTGCGGTGTAGATTTCTCCTGCCGCCAGGATGGCCGGCGTGGCCAGCTCGCCGTAGAAGAACGCGGCTTCGGCTGGGCCTCCGTCATTGATCGCGCCCGCCGGGATGGTCACACTGGCGACGAGGGTTCCGGCCGTATTCCAGACGCCGACCTGGCGCTCGACCGCCAGCACGCCGATGGAACTGTAATCGTAGAGGCCAAGGTGGGTGAGCGACCGGGCGCTCTCGAGCGAGAAGGTGTAGCCGCGCGTCTGCATGCCCGCACCGACGCCGGTAAAGACGCGGGGGAGGGTAATGGAGAGGGCGGCCTCGGAATCGCTGAGATCGGCGACCGCCCGTTCGCTGGAGAGGGCCAGCCACAGCATCGCGGAGAGGATTCCCGCCGATGTGCGAAGCGGATGGGGTATGTCGGACGGGCGTGGCGGGGCAGGCAATTTCATAGGATTAAATCAAGTAATTTTCCGGCTGTTTGGAATCAGAATGAATCAACAATGCGCGTGAGTCAAAGCCATTCCGTTTCGACGCGGGATCGCCCCACGACGGATTTTTGCACGGTTGTAAGGTAGTGTTTCACTGGGAGTGGCGGGCTGGGGCCGCCATGGAAACGAACACGTTTTGACATTGCGAGCGACCGGTCTGAGTCGAATGC
>JBJXFS010000197.1:0-29729 GCA_046155625.1 Verrucomicrobiales bacterium
GCTCACCGACCACGACGGATGCAGCGTGGTCACCAACATGAGTTACGCCAGTCGCACCGAATACGACTGCTTTCCCGAAACCCTCGTCTTCGTCGAAGGCACTGAGGGCTCGGCCGAAATCCACCCAGGGTGCCAGCTGCGCGTCAGCACCCGCGAGGGTACCCGCGCCATCGACGCTCGTCCACCCGCCTATTCCTGGGCCGATCCCGCGTACGCGCTCGTCCACGCCAGCATCGTCGAGTGTCAGCGCCATCTGCTCCAGGCGCTGCGCGGCCTCGGCCCGGCCGAAACCACCGCCGCCGACAATCTGCGCACGTTGCAACTTGTCTTCGCGAGCTACGACTCCGCCGCCAGCGGCCAATCCATCGCCATACCATGACCACATCTATCACCCTCGTCGGCGCCGGCGGCAAAATGGGCTGCCGCATCGTCGACCATCTCAAAGACCATCCCGGCTACCACCTGCGCTGCCTCGAAACAGGCGCCGCCGGTCTCGCCGAGCTTCATCGCCGCGGTCTTGAGGCCGTGCCGGCCGAGCAAGCCGTCCCCACGGCCGACGTGGTTATCCTCGCCTTGCCCGATCGGGTGCTCGGTGCGGTGGCCCACCAACTCGTGCCGCTCGCGCGGACAGGCGCCCTCATCGTGACGCTCGACCCCGCCGCCGCACACGCCGGTGAGCTGCCGACGCGTCCGGACGTTTCTTATTTCGTCAGCCACCCCTGCCATCCCAGCGTTTTCGATCACTTTGAAACCGAAGCGGAACGGAGCGACTTCTTCGGCGGCACGTCGGCGCGCCAAGCTATCGTGTGCGCGCTCATGCAGGGACCGGAGGCGGACTACGCGCGTGGGGAGCGGCTGGCGCGGGATTTTTACGCTCCCGTCACCCGCGCCCACCGCCTCACCGTCGAGCAAATGGCCCTGCTCGAACCCGCCATGGCCGAGACCGTCGGTATCGCCCTCATCCAAACCCTGCGCGAGGCACTCGAGGAGGTGGTCGCGCGCGGTGTGCCCCGTGCCGCCGCCGAAGACTTTCTTTACGGTCACATCAAGGTGCCGCTCGGCATCGCTTTCGAGCGCGTCGACTTCCCGTTCAGCGACGGCGCTCAGCTCATCGCCCGGTTCGGACGGTCCGCCATACTGCGCGCCGATTGGAAATCGGTCTTCTCCCCGTCCAGCGTACTCGACCAATGTCGCGCCATCACCACGGGCACTCCGCCCGCCACTCCACCAGCATGACATGAAACTCGGCATCGGCAGTTACACGTACGCTTGGGCCGTCGGCGTGCCCGGCTCCCCGCCGCCGCGCCCGCTCGACGCCCGCGCGCTCTGCCAGCGGGCGCTCGACCTCGGCGTCCGCGTCGTCCAACTGTGCGACAACCTCCCGCTGCCCGACTCCGAGCTCGACGGCTTGCTCGATTTCGCCCGCCGCCACGGCCTCACCATCGAATGGGGCACCCGCGGGCTCGACGACGCCACTCTCAACGCCATTGCGCCCCGGCTTGAGTTGTTTGGTTGCCCGTTCGTCCGCCTCGTCGTCGATCGCGGCCCATTCCAACCGTCGCCCGAGGAGGTTGTCGATCGACTGCGCCACTGGCTCGCCACTCTTCCCGACTCCGTGAACATCGCCCTGGAAAATCACGACCGGTTTTCCGCCGCTCAACTGGCTGCGATCATCGAGGCCACCGGCCGCGCTCGGGTCGGAATCACCCTGGACACGGTCAATTCATTCGGCGCGCTCGAGGGACCGCGCGTCGTCGTCGAGACGCTCGCACCCCATGTCATCAATCTCCACATCAAGGACTTCGTCGTCCGGCGCGTCCCGTCCCAACTGGGATTTGTCATCGAAGGCCGGCCGGCCGGTCAAGGGCAACTCGACATTCCGTGGCTGCTCGGCGCCCTGCGCGCCGCCGGTCGCCATCCAAACGCCATTCTCGAATTGTGGACGCCTCCCGCCGACACTCTGGACGACACCCTGCGGCGGGAAAGCCAGTGGGCTGAATCGAGTGTGGCCTTCCTCAGACGATATCTGTCAGAATAAAACCCACCACATCCCCGCACCCGCCATGGACGCCATCCCCACTCGCTTCCGCCAACCCGTTCGCCGACGCCAATTCACCCGCACCGTCGGCGCCGCCGCGGCCGCGCTCGCCCTGCCCGGCTGCGGCCCGTCCGGCCCGCGTTCGCCCACCCTCGGCATCTCGTTCGAAACCCTGCAGACCGAGTTCTGGGTCGCCGGCTACGCCGCCCTCAAAGCCGAGTGCGCCCGGCGCGGATACGCCATCGTCGAAGCGGTCGCCGACGGCGACGCCAACCGCCAACTCGACCAGGTGAAAAACTTCATCACTCGCGGCGTCGATGGCATCATCATGGTACCCAAGGACGCCACCACTTGCCTTCCGATCATCAGGGCCGCCAACGACGCCGGCAAGCCGATCGTCCTTTTCAACCGACCCGCCGGACCCAGCGACACCAAAGCCACCGCTGTCGTCGCGGACAACCTCAAGCTCGCGCGCGAAACGGTCGAATTCATGCTCACGACCGCGCGCGCCACCGGCCGGCGTCTCAAGGCTATGATTCTGCTCGGCGACCTCGGCGACGCCAATGGCGTCGCGCGTCGCGACGGGTTCGATGCCGCCGTGCAGCCGGCGGCCGACATCGTCGAGGTCGTCGCTCGCGTGCCCACTGAATGGAACCAGGAGAAGGCTCAAGCAGGCGTGGTCAACGCACTGCAGGCCCACCCGGACATCGGCTTCATCTTCACCAGTTCCGACTTCCTCTTTCCCAGCATCGTGAGCGCGCTCAAATCCGCCGGCAAATATCACCCGACCGGCCACCCAGGCCACATCGTCCTGGGCGGATTCGACGGTGATGCCACGGCGTACCGCATGCTCGTCGATGGATTTCTCGACGCCACGGGAGTGCAGGACGTCTATTTCGAGGCGCAACAATGCGTACAGACGATCGATGACTTGCGGGCCGGCAAGCCGGTGTCCGCCCTCATCCTCGATCCGGGATTCGTCATCCACCAGGGCAACCTCAAGGAGATGGCGCCACGCATGTGGGGGAGCGGCCAATCCGGGGCGAAATAATCGCCGAAGCAGCGTTCCCCCGCCCCCATGACCGCTCCCAGCCCATCGCTCGCCGTGCGCCTGCTCACGTCCGAGCACTTGGTCTGGATCTTGTGCGTGGCGCTCGTTGCCGCCTTGGCTCCCTCCACCCCCGGTCTGCTTTCGGCCACGAATGGGGCGAACCTCGCTGGCGGTCTGGCGCCGCTTTTCCTTGTGGCCCTGGGCCAGACCCTGGTCATCCTGGTTTCGGGCATCGATCTCTCGGTCACGTCGATCATCGCGCTCGCGTCGGTGGCCGGCGCGCTCGCCATGAACACCGATACCGGCTGGCTGGCCGGCTCCCCCGTCGCCGTGCCCGCGGCCATCGCTCTCATGCTGGCCTTGGGCGCGACGGCCGGCGCGGCCAATGGCGCGGCTGTAAGCGTCGGCCGCATGCCCGCCTTCATGGTCACGCTCACGGCCATGATGGCGCTTTCGGGCTTGGCGCTCTGGGTGACGCAATCGAAGAATATTCCCAATCTTCCCGCCGGATTCAACGCCCTTGGACGCAGCCTCTGGCCCGGCCTGGTGCTGGCGGGTGGCCTCGGGGTGGCCGTGCATTTTCTGCTCGAACGCACGCTGATTGGTCGATGGATGTTCGCCTGCGGCCAGAACCCGGCTGCCGCACGCGTCTCTGGTGTGCCAGTGCGCGCGGTGGTGACCGGCGCCTACGTCCTGAGCGGACTGCTGGCGGCCACCGCTTCGGTCTTGTACTCGGCGCGATTGGAGTCGGGCTCGCCGGTGCTCGGCCAGCGCATGCTTCTCGACGTGATCGCCGCCGTGGTGATTGGTGGCACCAGCCTGTATGGCGGCCGAGCCCGGGTCGCCTGGACGCTCAGCGGCGTGGTGTTTCTCTCCCTGCTGGACAACGCGCTCAACCTTCGCGGTCTGTCCCATTTCACCATCATGATGATCAAGGGGGCGGTTATCCTGGGCGCGGCTTGGCTGGACGCGCTGCGCCGACGGAGGACCGGCCGATGAACGATCGCCTCGTCATGCGCGGAATCGAAATGGGATTCTTCGGGGTCCCGGTGCTCAAGCGGGTCGATCTCACCGTGCCGGCTGGCCAGATCGTCGGATTGGTCGGGGAAAATGGCGCGGGTAAGTCGACCTTGATGCATGTCCTGGCCGGGCATCACCGAGCCGAGGCCGGCACCATGTACGTGGACGGCAAACTCTGGCAGCCAGCCGGTCCTCGCGAGGCGCGCGCCGGAGGCATCGGATTCGTCCACCAGGAACTCAACCTTTTTCCCAACCTCTCGCTGGCCGAGAATTTGTGCCTCGACGACTTGCCGCGCCGCGGACCGTTCGTGCACCGGGGCGCCCTGCACGCGCGTGCGCAGCGGCTGCTCCAGCGCGTCGGCCTGTCCCGTGCGCCGACCGCGCTGGCCGGCGACCTCACGCCCGGCGAACGGCAGCTGCTCGAAATCGCTCGCGCCCTTGCCGCCGACCCGCGCCTGCTTGTGCTCGACGAACCGACCACCTCCCTCGGCCGCCCCGAATGCGATCGGTTGTTCGCCGTGCTGGACGACCTGCGCTCGGAAGGCCGCTCCCTCATCTACATTTCTCACGCCCTTAGCGATGTCCTCCGTCTCTGCGATCGCCTGACCGTGCTCCGTGACGGCGCTGTTGTCACCGAGGGCCCGGCGTCCGACTTCGATCCCGCGCGCCTGGTGTCCCTCATGGCGGGTCGACGGATCGAGGAGCCGGCTTCCCGGACAACCGCTCCGCTCCCCGCCGAAACCGCCGCTCCGCCGCTGCTCGACGTTCGCGGGTTGACTCGTGCCTCGGTCGTTCACGACGCCTCATTCGCACTGCACCGCGGCGAAATCCTCGGCCTCTCCGGCCTCATGGGTGCAGGACGCACCGAACTCGCCCGACTCATCTTTGGCCTCGATCGCGCCGACAGCGGCGAGGTGCGCCTCGACGGCCAACCGCTGACGGGAGGCCCGCGCGCCCGCCTGCGCGCCGGGCTGGCCTTCGTCACCGAAAGCCGGCGCGACGACGGCCTTTGTCTGGACGCCAGCGTGGCCGACAACATGACGCTGGCCGCTCTGCCTCAATTGGCCCGCACACCGCTGCGGTTCCTGCCTGTCACGGTGCTGCGTCAAAACGTGGCTGCGTTGCGCGAGTCGGTCAGCCTGCAGCCGCGCCTGCGCGACGACCAGGAGGTGCGCACGCTCAGCGGCGGCAACCAACAGAAGGTCGTGCTGGCGAAATGGCTACTGCGCCGGCCGCGCGTCCTGCTGCTCGACGAGCCGACACGCGGGATCGATCACGGCGCGAAACAGGACGTGTACGAGTGGATCCAGCGCGTGGCCGGTGGTGGCGCCGGCATCCTGCTGATTTCTTCGGAGCTTGATGAGTTGATGGCGTTGTGCGACCGCATCCTTGTCATGGCTCGCGGCCGAGTCACGAACGCGTTTCCCCGCGGGGAATTCCATCCCGAGCGCCTGTTGGCCGCCGCCTTCGCTGGCCATGGACCCACCGCCGACGCCGACACCACATGAACGCCGTCCTGCCCCTGCTTCTTCGGCATTCGGCCTTGCTCCTGCTGGCGGTGTCACTCGCGGTTTTCGGCTTCCTCTCTCCCGCCTACATCACCGCGGCCAATCTCCTCAACCTCGGCACCCAGACCGCACCAGTGCTCGTTGCCGCCACCGGGATGACTCTGGTCCTTGTCGCTGGCGGCGTCGATTTGTCCGTCGGTGCCATCATGTTTGTGGCGGCGTCCCTGGCGGGAAAACTCGCGCTGGGTGGCTACGGGTTGATCGTGATCATTCCGCTCATGCTTGCCACTGGGGCCGCCTGCGGCGGGTTGAACGCCCTGCTCATCGCGCGCTTCGGGCTGCTCGCGTTCGTGGCCACCTTGGGCACGTTGTATACCGGTCGCGGATTCGCGCTGTGGCTCACCGAGACGCGCGCCCTGAACCTGCCGGAGGCGTTTCTTCAAGTGGGCACCGCACGCCTTTGCGGCATCCCGCTGCCCGTGGTCATCGCACTCACCGTGGTCATCGCCGGCCAAGTCACCCTCAGCGCCACACCCTTTGGTCGGCGGCTCTACGCCACCGGCCACAATCCGGATGGGGCGCGCCAGGCCGGGTTGCCCGTCCCGCGGCTCCTCGCCGCCGTCTACGTGATCAGCGGCGTCTGCGCCGCCCTCGGCGGCCTTCTGACTCTCACGCAGCTGGGCGCCGTCTCGCCCCGCTTCGGTCTCAATGCCGAATTCACCGCGATCGCGGCCGCGGTACTTGGCGGCTCCAGCCTGTTTGGCGGTCGCGGGGCCGTGCTGCCGGGCACTGTGGCCGGCGCCTTGCTCATGCAGAGTCTCGAAAACGGCCTCGTCGTCCTCAACACCGACCCCTACCTCTTTCCGCTCATCACCAGTGCCGTCATCTTCCTTGCCCTCCTCATCGATAGCCTCCGCTCCGGCAGGGCACGAGAATGGCGTCTTTCATACCGTGGATGATTTTTTTGTCCTCGGGGACGATGGTGGCGAGCACGCCGCCGAGGGTGATGGTCTCATCGTGAGCGGCGATGAAGTAATACGGGCAGAGCCGGACGCGGCCGCGCATGGTCCGCACGTCGCCGGTGGCGGGATCGTAGTACGGGTGTTCGACGACGCGGGCGCGCTTAAATTCCTGCAGGATCCACGGCGAGGAGGCGAAGTCGTCCTGGGCGCGGTGCAGGGCGGCGGCCCAGGCTGGCTGGGGCGAGTCGTGGCCGATGACCACGCTGCGGGCGCCCCAGGCCTCTTCGTGGAATCCGCTGCGCTTGAGGACGAGCGCGCGGTTTTTCTGCGAGAAGCCGGCCACGTCTTCCCATGAGTGGGCGTCAAGTCGGGGCAACACGGCGTGGGGTGGCAGGGGCGCGGGGTCCAGCAGCCACGAATAGGGGATGATTTTTTCGAGTCGACGCTGCTGATTCTCCGAGAGCTCGCGGCGCCAGAGGTCGTGGAGCGGTCGGAGCCAGAAGTGGGCGAGCCACGCTTTTTCCTCGAGCCACGGTTTGGGTGGCGAGGTCATGGTGATCCGGCCCGCCGTCACGGCCTCGAGCAACGGGGCGATGGCCGGCAAATTCGGCAGGTCGAAGAGCTCGAAGAACCGATAGACGGCGCGGGCCGGATTCGGGGCATACGATTCGGCGTCGCGCACGGCAAACCGGTCGCTCCCGAGCTGCGCGGCCAGCCAGGTCATTTCCGGCTGATAGCCGGCCGCCTCGCGGGAGACGACGATGTCGACGCCGTGCGAGGCGGGAAAGATCGAGGCGAATCCATCGACCATGCCGGGCGCACCGCCGATGAGATCGGGGAAAGCAGGAGCGTAGACGCGGTAGAGCCAGGCCGTGAGCCCGATGCCCCCAGGCACGCTGTCGAGCTCGCTGAGCGCCAAGCCATCGTCGTCGAGCAGGAGAAGATCTGGTCGCAGGACGCGGGGGATTTGTCCGCGGAGGGCGGTGGCGCGGGCGAGTTCGAGCAGGGCGGTGGGTTTGCCGGCGTCGACGACGCTGGCGATCCATGCCGGCACCCGGCCTTTGACGCTGCGGTAGTACAAGGCATCGGCGCCGTGAAGGAAAACGCGGAGGCGATGACCGAGCCCGGCCAGTTCGCGGGCGAGGGCAGGCGAGAGTGGAAATGCCTCTGGCGAGAGCAGCCAGTCTTTTTCGGCGAAGAGTCCTTGGGGAGGCATGGCCTCCCGTATGGCAGCCTGCGACACGATCATGAGGTGAGCGATCGCAGGGCGCCGCGCAGGATGGCGTCGGTGGGGGGTTCGCCCGGCGTTTCCTTGAGAAACGCCTCGACGGCTTTGAGGGCATCCGGTTGTCGGTAGCCGAGCGAAACAAGCGCCAGCACGGCGTCGTTCGCGTGTTCCTGGAGCGGTGGCGCGCCGCCCACCGTGGCTGCTTGCCAGGCGGCCGCCACCCCGACTTTGTCACGCAGCTCCACGACGATGCGTTCCGCGGTCTTCTTTCCGACTCCTTTGATGCGGGCGAGCGCGACCAGGTCGTTGCGGGCGACGCACGCCTTGAAGGTGGCGACCGGCATGCCGCTGAGCACGGCGAGCGCGAGTTTGGGTCCGATGCCGCTGACTTGGTTGATGAGCAGGCGGAACAGGTCGCGTTCGGCTTCGCTGGCGAAGCCGTAGAGGTCATGTGCGTCCTCGCGCACCTGCAGATGCGTGAGCAGCCGGACCGGTTGCCCGGGGGCGGGCAAGGCGTCGTACGTGGATATCGGAATATGCACGGAATACCCGACGCCTCCCACGTCGATGACCGCGTGGTTTGGGTAGCTCTCGGCCAATTGGCCCTTGAGGAACGTAATCATGAATCCGGTGTGGCCGGTGCCAGCGTTAGCCGTACAGAGGCCCTTGTCATGTGCAATACCGACGGATGCGGTCGCTCCCCTCCCCTGCCCTGCCCCGGCTTCCAACGGCTCAGCCCTAGTGGCGAAAACATCCGTTTGCATTCGCCCCCATGGGCCTCATACATCACGCATACGCTTCGCTCGATTTCCGTCTCCACGCCATGGCCCATCCATCTATCGTCACCATCGGTGGCGGCAATTTCGCCGCCGAAGTCACTTCCTCCGACAAGCCTGTTCTGGTCGATTTCTGGGCCGAATGGTGCGGGCCGTGTAAAATGTTGTCGCCCGTTCTCGACGAACTCGCCGAGGAGTTGGGTGACAAAGTGAAGATCGCCAAAGTGAATGTGGACGACAACCGCGACCTGGCCATCCAGTACGGCGTCAAATCGATCCCGATGCTGCTCTTTTTCAAGAATGGGGAGATCAAGGAAAAAGTCGTGGGCCTCATGCCCAAGGAATCGCTCGCTCAGAAACTGAACGCGTTGGTCTGAAGGTGCGTACCCTCAGGCCAGCCGCTCATTGATCGGGAGGACGCTGGCCAAGGCGCTCAGGCGATCGGCGTAGTGGACGTCGTCGAGCACGGGCCTCATGGCGCCGACGTCGAGGTCCGGCAAGTCGACCCACGACCGGCATCCGCCGAACCGTTTTTCCATCGCGAGGCGGCACGGGGTAGCGAGGCGGGAGACGCGGACGACGGCGACGCTCAAGCCGGTTTCGCCACCGTATCCGAACCGCTCTTTCACCACATCCTCAGTCCACACGTGAAAGGGGGCCAGGGCCGCGGCCGTCTCCCATGCTGTCACACGGCCGCTCCACTCCACCTGCGCCGCGAACCGAATGACAATCTCGTCCGGCTGCGCCAAATCAGCCAGGGCCTCGACCGTCGGTGTCCAGCTGACCTGATCGCGCTGCTGGTGGAAATGGGTGGGAAACAGCAGGAACGATTCGCGTTGCCATTGGAAGCCCCCGCGCCCTTCGGCGATGCCCCCTTTGCGCACAATGATCGACTGGCGCCCCGCGCCCAAGGCGTCGCAGACCACCAGCCATTCCTTGAACCCAACCGCGGTCGATTTCAGCGGAATCATGCGAGCACTTTCCAAGGGGCGCGCGGGCCTGCCAGTAAAATCGAAACCGGGATGGACCGCGTGGCGTGTCGGAGGGGATCGGACAGAAAGAGTTGGGGGCAAAAAATGGGGCCATTCGAACCGGACTTCACGGCGGATTGTGGCACGGACGCGAAATGTCTATAAAACAGGGTGGTGGCTTGGCGCGGCGCTCTGGAGAGCGACGCCTTGGAGTTTGTCGGTTTTTTTCGTGCTCTTGCGTGCACGGAACGAGGCTCCAACCGAATGAGAGACGTTGGCATTGAGGTGGGACGCGACCTCCTGGGCGCGTAGGCGGAGAAGGCGTACCATTGAGGGATGGTCTCCGCTTCTGGAGTGATGGTAGCGTGATTCACACCCCTAGGGTTTCCCATGACCGCGGCTTTTCTCGTCTCTTTTTCTTGCTTCGGGCACCGCTTGAGAAGGTGAAAAAGCGGCTTCTCTCACCACACGCCCACCGCCGACGAGCCCAGGAGGTCTCGTCCCACCTTCAGCCTCACCTCAAGCCTCAAAGATCCGCTGAAGGGCCCATTCAGAGAGTGCCAGTTTTGCGATATCGTGCAAAAATCCGCCGAATCCAGGCGTTGGGCGGCCAGTTTTTTCCTGGTTGGCCACCGTGTTGGGTTTTTTTACCCCCAATTTTGGTGTCCGATCCTGGGTGTTTCCCTGTCACTTTTTTGGTGAGTGATTCGATTTCCGTTTGGCGGACGACTTTTTCTCGCTGGCGAGGCGTTTGGCTGATGGCTTTTTCTGCTTGGGTTCGGTCGCCTGAGTTTCCGTCGAGGGCGTGTTGGCAGCGGGCGCCTCCTCCGCGCTGGCTGGCGCCGGCGGCGCCAAGTACGCCTGCCACCACGCCATGAGCGGCGCGCCATGCCGCGGCGCGAACGCCGCGAGGGCCGCCGCCGCCGCAGGCCGTTCATCCGCCGAGACGAAACTGAACAACAAGGCGGACAGCGTCTCGTCATCCGCGACACCCTCCTCGAAAGACGTCGCGAGGGCCTGCCGAGCCTCGAGATCGCCGGTGGCCGCACGCATTCGGCCACGACTCAGGCGGACCGACATGGGTTCGTCCGCGGATGGAGGAATCGAGTCGAACCACTCGGCCGCCTCGGGCACCTGACCCAGTTTCCACGCACACCGTGCGATGCCGACCTGGACTTCCGGGTCGCGCGGGGTGTCGAGAGCGGCCTGCCTCCATCCCGCCAGCGCATCGGGAAATCGATTTTCCCACTCGAGACGCAGGGAGGATTCACGCAACGCGATCACGGCCGCGGAATACTTTGGGCCGGCCAAGCCCTGGTGCTGGAGCTGGCGGATCACGCCGACCACGAAGGCCCGCGTGGTCTCATAGAACTCATCGGTGGCTTCCGGAGCACAGGCCCAGATTTCCAGCGCCTGCGATCCCCCCACCGCCACCCACCGGTGAAAGACCAGCGAGTCGGCAAACCCAAGGATCGAAGCATGCGTGCTGGTCTGGACGATTTCGAATCCCCCGTGGTTCGTGCGCACCGCGCGCAGCCGCCGCTGCGGCATCAGTGACAGAAGATGAGCTTCGAACTGCGCATCAGCCTGGGCGACCGCGGCCGCCAACGGGTCGCCGGTCTCTTGAACCTCAGAAATCGACATGCTCATCCATCCTGGCTCGGTGGCTAGACTGAGCCGGTGCTGCGCATCAGGGTGAATTTTGCGTAGCGCCCCGCCGGCATTCGCCGCCTTGGCTGTCTCCTCCTCCGACTCCAGTTGCCAAATCCCACCGCCGCCACCCGCCAGTGTTTTGGACAGATCAGCCACCACCCGGCCCAACATCGCCGCCATCTTCATCGCCGTGTCTTCCTCCGGGCGCTCCGAAAGTTTCGCCGCGGCGGCGGCCAGCGCCTGCCCATCCACCGGCCCCCCTTCCCCCATCATCGGAATCACCATGCCCCGACCCAACACCACCAATCGGTCCTTGCGCCAGGCCGTCACAATCCCCCCAACCACCCAAAGATTCAGCAGCGCCGCGAACACGCCCACAACCAGCCCCCTTTCATACTTGTGCTCATTCCGTTGGTACGCCAGCACGCCAAGAATCCCACACGCCAACCCCAGCCCAAACAAGCCGACCGCCAGCCAAATCCCCCACTTCAGCGCCCCCAGCTCCACGTGCCCGCCCACCCCCAGCAAATGCGTCGTCGACTCGATCAGCCACGCCAAGGAGAAAATCGCCAATGACCAAATACACAGAACACACGACTTCGGTCGCAGCATCAAAGCCAACGACAGCCCCAGCCCCATAAAGGCCAGGATCCCGCTGACAAAAACCGTCGCGTGCGAGGCCGTCGCATACGCCGCCGATGCCGCCACAATCCCCAGTGCCATCATGATAGGCCCTCCCCTGCCGCCAAGCGATTTCCTTCTTCCGCCCGGACCCAGGCTGGGCAAAGCGACGTCCGGTTGCCCATGTCGACCGACTCAATTCCCGTGCAGGGTCGCGGCGATGAGGAGGAAATAAAAATAATCATGAATCTTTGATATTACCATAATAATTCCATTCTGTAAACGGCTACTTTTCCCTTGAGGTTCCGGTCGCGGCAGGTTTTTGCCCGGCTTTAGCCCAAGCTCCGCAGTTCGGAAGGTGGTTTTTCGCGGCCCCATCTGGCGGAGTCGTGGGCAGGCCGGTTTTTCTGCACTATGTTTCCAGAACGACATCGCGGCCACGGCGCGTGCGCTCGGTTTCGGCATGCTTGTTGGGGCGTCGGACGAAGCGTACTTCCGATTCGTCGAGGCTTTGGAGGTCGAGGTGCTCTGGGCTTCGATTCGCGCGGATGACGGACGCCACGCCGGACACCCATTGGCGATTCAAGGGGTATATTTCCTCTTGCCGAGTGTCTCGGATTTCCTCACCGGGCTCCCGCTTGGAGCCAGGCGGTGAGGTCGAGGATATCTTGGTGGGAGAAGGAGTTGAGCAGGCCGGGCGCCATGGCGGAGCGGGGGATGATGTCGGCGATGTCGGAGCGGGGGAGGTGGAGTTTGGAATCGGGTTCGACGGGGTTGGTGGCCAGGGTGAGGGAGGATTCGGATTCGGCGACGACTGGGCCTTCATGGATGGCGCCGTTCTTGAGGGTGACGGTGGCGATGCGGTACTGCGGGGCGATGACTTTCCAGGGGTCGAGTAGTGATTCGATGAGGGCGCGGTGATCGAATCGCTGGCCGACTCCAGTCAAATCGGGACCGATGGCTGCGGCGGGTTCGATGGATCCGGCGCGGTGGCAGGTGGCGCATGAGGCCTCGACAAAGATCCGGCGGCCGCGGGAGGGGTCCGCGGGCGTGGCGGGCGGATTCGCGAAATCCGAGACGGTCCACGCCTTGACAAATGGACGTGGAGGCGCGGAAGAAGAGGAGGGGAGGGGAGTGAAGGCGACCTCGAGCGCCTCGAGGTCCGAGGCCAAATGTTGTCGATCCTCCACAGTGAGCGATCCGAGGAAGGCGGCCCGCAGTTGGTTCAGCGTGGTCGGGAGGGCGGCCGCTCCGACAAACCTTCGGCGCGCGCGCGCAAGCCAGTTCAGGGAGCGGCGCCGCGTCTCGAGGGTCCAACCTTTTTCGACAACTCTCAGGCTTAAAAGGACATGCAAAGTGTCTTCCTGAGTCGGCGTGGGAGCGGTCTCGAGCCAGGCCAGTGATTTGTCGATGGCGGTGGGCGCCTGGAATTCGCAGAGCAACTCGCAGAGCAGCCGGTTGACGCGGGCGGAGCGGTGCGGGAACCGCGCGTCGAGGGTGGCGATCCACGGAGTGCGTTCCCCAGGATCCATGGGTCCATGGCGAAGCACGCTCACTTGCAAAGCGCGCGCCCAGAGCAGGGCCTCTGCCTCGTCGAGCGGATCACCGCCTATTCCCCTCAAACGGGTGCGGACAGCAGGTTGGGTCTCGGCCCCCGCGGTTCTGGCGGCGGCCAGCAGGGCGGTCAGCGCGCCGAGTCCGCCAGGTTCTTTCAAAGCGCGATCGATCCATTGGTCGGGCGGTTGCCATTCCAAGGCCACGCGTGCCGCTTGGCGGACCCACGAATCGGCGTGACGGAGATGCGGCCAGGCGACCTCAACGGCCTCCGCGGATTGGCGCCCGTGAAAAGCTTCAAGCTTCCGCCGCAAGGTACGGGTTTCGGTGGCCTCAGTGTTCGGCCCTTGTGGGTCCGCGTCCGCGGGAAGTTCGCCGGTCCATCGCACGCGATATAAGGCCGACTGGGTGCGCCGGCCCCCGGTGATAAAATAGAGGGCGCCGCCCGGTCCGAATTCGAGCCCGGTCACGTTGAGCGGCCGCCCTTGGAGGAACACCCGCGCGGATCCGCGATAACTGGCGCCCTCGGGTAGCAGATCGACAGCGTAGATCACGCCGTAGGCCCAATCCATAATGAAAAGCGCTTCCTTCCAGGGTGTTGGAAATCGACTGCGATAACCGAAGGCGATGGCCGTCGGTGACCCTTTGCCGATGTCCACCGCCGCGGGAGCGGTGTCCGGCATCCAGGCCGGAAGCGCGCGAAACCCTCCGCGCCAACCATAGTCCGCCCCGCTGACCAAATGCAGGACCCGCGTCGGCCGATACCACGGAAGTCCCACATCCCATTCGATATCGGCGTCGTACGTGAACAGCTCGCCATCGGCATTGAAGGCGATGCCAAACGGATTGCGCAGTCCGCCGCACCAGATTTCCCAGCGCTGGCCATCAGCGTCGGTGCGTACTACGTGCCCCGCAGGCGCTCGCACCGAATGACTCCAGTTGAACTTTTCCCAAGGGAGCGGCAACCAGTGGTCCTCGGCGGCATGGGCGAAAGGGGAGCCGTAGGAAAAGCCGTCCTCCGGCGGCAACACATCATCGCCGTGCACCGAGTAAATCATACCATCGGGACCCAAGGCCAGTTGATTTCGCCCGTGCCCGACTCCCCCCGGCGTGCGTCTGACCACCCGCACGTCTTCGAACTTACCGTCGCCGTCGCCGTCGCGCAATCGGCAGAGCGCCCGTGAGTTATTGGCATTTGCGAAAAGCGCGTCTCCCACCCACAGAAGACCCCGAACCTCCTCCAGACTGGTCTCGACCAGGGCCATGGGCGCACCATCCCCCGCACTTGGGTCAAACCTCAACAAGCCCCGGTCTTCGCGCGCCACCACGATCCCACCCGTCGGATCAAATGCCATGGCCACCCACGACCCTTCGTCCGCCCGCGCCCGCCGGACCAACTCCACCGTAAATCCCTCCGGCGCGCGGATCTCTCCAGCAGCCGTCACTTGCCCGCCGGGCAGGGCCTCCTTCCACTGATTGTAGGTTTCGGCCTCCAGCGGCGCGTCCGGCACCGCCCAACTGTCGACCGCGATCGTCACGCTGAGTCCCAAAAGCCATCGTCGATGCCACATCAGCGGAGTGTGTTCCCGCGCCGGCGGGATGTCGAGCCTCCGAAGAAAATACTGGCACGGCGCCCTCAGCGATGCCATTATGCCGGTCCAACTCATCGCATGGTGACCGTAGCTCAATGGTAGAGTCCCAGATTGTGATTCTGGTTGTTGCGGGTTCGAGCCCCGTCGGTCACCCCAATTTCCCCGCACGTGCACCGTGGTGTCGCTCATCGCCCTGCCCGGGCTCCGGAACCACCTCAGTTCAACTGCCGCATGGAGGCGCTCGAAGCCCGCATCCAGTACACCTTTAGAAATCCGCGCCTGCTCGCGGAAGCCCTGACCCATCCCAGCCTGGCCTACGAAACTCAGGGTCCACATTTTGATAATCAACGGCTTGAGTTTTTAGGAGACGCCGTTCTGCAGCTTATCCTGACCCGGCGGATTTTCCTTCTTTTCCCCGGTCTCGATGAGGGAAGCATGACGAAATTGCGCTCCCAACTCGTCTCGCGCACCGCCTTGCAACGCTATGCTCAGCGCATCGATCTCGGGGCCTACTTGCTCATGGGAAAAGGGGAAGCGGCCTCCGGCGGTCGCGATCGCCCCTCCACACTGGCCGACGCCGTCGAAGCGCTGGTCGGCGCCATTTACCTCGACTCCGGTCTCGAAGCGGCCACCACCGTTGTCCTCCGGCTTTGCCATGAGGAAATCGCCGGCCTCGATCTCGACCACGAACACCTCAACCCGAAGGGACGTCTCCAGGAAATCCTCCAAGCCGCCGGCGCCCCCAGCCCCACCTACGAGATGCTGGACTCCCGTGGCCCGGACCACCGCAAAGAGTTTGTCTCCCGAGTCTTTTGGCAGGGTGAGGCCCTCGGCGTCGGACAGGGGACCAGCAAAAAACTCGCCGAAACCGCCGCCGCCCGCGAAGCCCTTTCCCATCCCATCGTCGTCCGGCTCGCCCATGATTTTCGATCCAACCTTTCCCGCCCTTCCCCCGGGGAACAACCTTCCCAATTAGTCTCCCATCCGTAGCTCTATCCGCCAACCCACGGGTGGAATGCCGCTTTTCTCCCCTCCGTCCCCGACCTCTCCACCCTTTGTCCACATCCCCCAGAAACCGTGGAACCTCCCGCGGAACAGCCGCCTCGCCCTCTTATTCCCGTTGTTCGCGGTTAGAAGAGGAAGATGCCTTTGAAAATGAAGAATAAATTTCTTCTCCCCCGTGTGAAAAACAGTCCCTACCCTCAATCCGTATAATCCCTGCTAGGACTCAAGAACCACGCAAAATCCCCATCACCCGCAATCTCACACGCTCACGATAAAACAGTTCCCAACAGTTCAGGTGAACGATGTTCTGATGTTGTATTCTTATTTTTCATGTGATTCGTATTATCCGTTGTTGTCGTTTTTTTTAGCATTTCCAAAACAACCACCACCGACCGCTAGCCACTGCTCCTAAAGAGGATTGGGGAACCATAAAGGACCCGAAAAGCCCTGCCCCTTGAGTTGAGGCGCTTCCTGCCTTTCGTGGATCATCCGTGTTCCTGGCACCATGGAACGTGTCCCTTGTCCTCTTCCCCCAACAATGAGTGATTTCGTTTACCCGAAACCGTTTGACGTCGCCGTCATCGGAGCGGGTCATGCTGGTATCGAAGCCGCCCTCGCCGCTCAACGCCTCGGATGTCAGGTGGCCGTCCTCACCCAGAATCTCGATACCATCGCCCAAATGTCGTGCAACCCAGCGATCGGCGGGGTCGCCAAAGGCCACATGGTGCGCGAAATCGACGCCCTCGGCGGCTTCATGGCCCTCAACACCGACGCCACCGCCATTCAGTTCCGAATGCTCAATCGCACCAAAGGCCCCAGCGTCCATTCGCCTCGAGCCCAGTGCGACAAGAAAGCTTACCAATTCCGGGCGAAAGCCGTTCTCGAAAACACCCCAGACGTCGAACTCTTCCAAGGCACCGTCGCGCGCCTGCTGGTCGATGACGACCATATCCACGGTCTCGTCACATCGCTGGGTCTGGAACTGCGCGTCCGGGCTGTCGTGGTCAGCGCCGGCACTTTCATGCGCGGTCTCCTGCATGTCGGCCCTCGACAACAAATCGGCGGTCGGCTCGGGGATGGTGTCTCCACTTTGAGCGATCAACTCCGCGATCTCGGCTTCGAAGTCGGTCGCTTCAAAACCGGTACCCCCTGCCGCCTCAACGGTCGTAGCATCGATTTCAGCAAATGCGGGCGACAGGACGGGGACACTGAGGTTCAGACATTTTCCTTCCTGCCGCATCGCCTGACCCGTCGGGAGAACGAGATCTTCACGCTGAACGAATGGAGCGGGGGAGTGTTCCACGTGGAACAACTCCCTTGCTGGATCACGCATACCACCGCGACAACACACGAAGTGATCCGGCAAAACCTTCATCGCTCGCCCCTCTACGGAGGCATCATAGAAGGGATCGGCCCGCGCTACTGTCCCTCGATCGAAGATAAAGTGGTACGCTTCGCCGACAAGCAACAGCACCAAATCTTTCTTGAACCCGAAGGACGCCACACTTCCGAGTATTACGTCAATGGGACCTCCACCAGCCTCCCCTACGAGGTCCAGTACGACTTCATTCGTTCCATTCCTGGACTGGAGCGAGCAGAGATCATCCGCCCCGCTTACGCGGTGGAGTACGATTATTGCCCCCCCACACAACTCAGCCACACTTTCGAAACCCGGCGCGTTGCCGGTTTGTACTTCGCCGGTCAAATCAACGGGACCTCGGGATACGAAGAAGCCGCGGGTCAGGGGCTGCTGGCTGGAGCCAATGCGGCGCTGAAAATCCTCGGCCGCCCCGCACTCCTTCTCGGGCGTGAATCGGCCTACCTGGGCGTCATGGTGGATGACCTCGTCACCAAAGGGGTCACGGAGCCGTATCGCATGTTTACCAGCCGTGCGGAACATCGGCTGTCCCTCCGACAGGACAACGCCGACCTTCGACTGACTTCAATGGCCGCCGACATCGGATTGGTCGATCGTGAACGAGCCGCAGCCACCGTCGAGAAACAAAAGGCGGTGGAGCACGCGCACCAACTCCTGAACACCGAACGCCGGGAGGGCATGACCCTCGCCAAGTGGTTGCGGCGACCTGAGAACACCGCTGACATGTTCCCCGTGGAACTTCGCCGTCGATTCTCGCCCGACGTCTGGTCGATCGTACAGACGGACATCAAGTATGCGGGGTATCTCGACCGTCAGCAAGCCACCATCGCCCGTTCCCGCCAGCAGCAAGCCCTTTCCATCCCGCAGGATTTTGATTTTTCGGGCCTGCGTGGACTGAAAACCGAAGCGATGCAAGTGATGAACGAACGTCGTCCGGAAACTCTGGGCCAGGCTGAGCGGCTGCCTGGGATCACAGCGGCGGATTTGGCGGTGCTTACGGTGGCCTTGGCCCGATACTCCAAGCAAAAGACCGTTTCCCCCTGACTACCAAGTTGGGCTGGTCGTGAACTTTCCGTAGACGGCACCGGTCGCGCTCTCGTTTTCGTGCACATGGAATTCATCGATGGTGGTGAATCCATTCTCGGTCGAGTTGCCGAACCTCAGCTGCAGGTAGAACGTTTGGCCTTGGACTTGGGCGGTGAATTCCGATGAGAGTTGGGGGATCCAGACAAAGTCAGCATCAGCATCCAAGCTTTCGCCACGGTTGATGGTGCTGAAGAGGCGGAAGTCAAACTCGAACGTCTCGTTACGGGATGGAGTGGAGAAGTTCAAGCCGAACTGCAGTTTGACTCCGGTCGCGGAGGTGCCCGCCACAACGGTCCCATTATAATAGTGCAGATCGCCAAGCTTGAACTCTTGGTCCGGCACCACGGTGAAGTTAGCGGCCGGAGTGAAGGTCATCGAATTGCTCTGGCTGTGGCCGGGGGCGATCCGCCCCCAGCTGAAAGTAGGATCGGTCGCGCCATCGGTGAGGTTGGTCACGAGGCGCGCGTCACCAACAGGTGAGTGAAAAACCCCCGTGGTCGCTCCATTAAAGAAAATAGTCTTATATAGATTCTCGGAGCTCGAGCTATCGTGCCATGCTTCGGAATTGACCGCTGCCGCATACACGCGCAGAGAACTGGTGAGGATTTCACGCGGCATGCTCAGTGGAGTTCCATCGATGTACGGCGTCCACGATCCGTTGTTCAACGAATAGAACAACATCGAACTGCCGCTCGGATTGGGATTGATCAGCTCCACCCCCAGTGGGAAATTCCCATAAGGATACAGCCCGGTTGGGATCGAGAACTCGGGTTGCTGCAACCGCTGCGGCCCAGGCTGGCTTTGGGCAACAAAAGCGTCCGTGTCAGGTTCACTGGTGGCCAAATCCGCCGGGAGGGCCACCACGGGGACGGCATTTTCGTTTTCGTGATCCCACACCCAGCCTGAATTTTGCGAAAATTTCTGGGCGGTGGACCGTGTCTCGGTCGTGTGGCTGCCGTCGACGGCTTCCTGCAAATGAAATGATGTGAACCCTTGGCCGCTCCGGGTCAACTCGAAGCGCTGAGTGCCGCTGTTCCACGTGGCACGAAGCTGACCGATGCCACCACCGCTCGCCACCCCGCCAATGCGTTCATCAATGAACGGTCCGCGCACGCCCACAAGCGATTTGGCGACTTCTGCGGTCGGTTTCGACTTCAATCGGGCTAGCACCGCCTCGGCATCCGCGTCATTGGGAATGGTGCCGCCGTTGGCCAAATAGGTCCGAACGGCTTGGTTCATCCTTCCTACATCGCTATCCAGCTTCTCAATGGCCGAGGCTTCCCGAGCCTGATGAACTGCCACCACGCCAATCCCAGAGGCCGTCGCGATCGCGCCGACCACCACCAAAACCTCCACCAAGGAAAAGCCGCCAGCTGAACCATGCCGGCGGGAAATCGAAACGTCAGAAGACACAGTTTTCATGATTATTATTGTTATTGATGCGATTATCATATTCGCAACGCATCGGACACGCAACTAAAAAATGATGTACATTCTCATTTTTATGGTTCACACTTGTAAATCACACCCCAATTTCTTCGCAAGAATGCGTCATTAGCCCTCGTAAGCGGGTGGAATCGACATCACGCTTGGACGGTTGAGAGGCTTGGAACGATTGGGGGGGAGAGGGGCCTCCGGCTCCGATGGACTTGACGCGTGCGTACTCTCTAAAGCTTGGTTCGCTGCCAGGCCCTCCCATTCACTCGCTATGAAGACATTGATTATTGCCGAGAAGCCGAGTGTGGCTGCCGATCTTGCTCGCGTGCTGAGCAAGGCACCCGGCATGACGAAGTTCGCCAAGGAAAAGGACCATTACGAAAACGAGACGTACGTCATTTCCTCGGCGATTGGGCACTTGGTGGAATTGGCGCTCCCGGGCGAAGCGGAAGGGAAGAAGCCGAGTTGGAAATTCGACTCGTTGCCGATTCTTCCAGAGAAGTTCGATTTGTTGCCTCGCGACGACGGGGAGGAGCGACTGAAGGTCTTAAAGCGGCTGATGAAGCGGTCGGATGTCGGCGAGATTATCAATGCGTGCGATGCCGGCCGCGAGGGGGAGTTGATTTTCCGATACATCATGGAAGCCAACGGCGTGAAAAAGCCGACGCGGCGGCTCTGGATGCAGTCGATGACGAATGCCGCCATTGAACAGGCGTTCCGGCAGCTCCGGAGCGACGACGAGATGCAGCCGCTGGCCCATGCGGCGTTGTGCCGCAGTGAGAGTGATTGGTTGGTCGGCATCAATGCGACGCGGGCGCTCACGGCCGCCAATTCGCGTTTCGGCGGATTTCGTCTGACGCCGGCCGGGCGGGTGCAGACGCCGACCCTGGCCATTCTGGTGGCTCGCGAGAAGGAGATTCAATGTTTTGAACCCCGCACGTATTGGGAAGTGATCGGGGAGTTCGGCGTTCAGGCCGGAAGTTATCAGGGTCGGTGGTTCGGCGAGGAATTTCAAAAGGACGATGCGAATCCGCATGATCGCGCGGAACGCCTCTGGATCGAATCCGAGGCCGATGCCATCGTCGCCCGCACCCAAGGCCGCATCGGGACCGTGAGCGAAACGAAAAAGCCCGCCCGCCAGGCGCCACCGCTCCTGTACGACCTCACGTCCCTGCAACGAGAAGCCAGCAATCGATTTGGGTTTTCGGCGCGCCGCACATTGCAACTCGCTCAGGCCCTCTACGAAAAACACAAAGCACTCACTTATCCGCGGACCGATTCGCGTTACCTCCCGGACGACTATCTCGGCACGGTCCGCGGCAGCATGGGAGCGATCGCCCGCGGTGCGGACGGATCGCCCATCCTCACGAATCTGCCGGGCTTCGCGGCCCGCGCCCTCGACGAAAACCGCGTCGTTCCCAGCCGTCGAATCTTCGATGGATCCAAGGTTTCGGACCACTTCGCCATCATCCCGACCGGTCAACTGCCCGCCAAGCTCGATGAAGCCGAGCAAAAGCTCTTCGACATGGTGGTTCGCCGCTTCATCGCCGTCTTCTTTCCCGCGGCGGAATTCGAGGTCACCACGCGGATTACCCGCATCATGTCCGCCTCGGCCACCGATGCCTTCAAAACGGACGGCAAGATCTTGGTCGTGCCCGGATGGCTCGAGGTCTATGGCAAAAAATCGGTCGATGACGATGACCAGGCGGGCAGCCTGTGCCCAGTCCGCGATGGCGAATCGGCGGCCGCCCTGTCCATCGAAAAGCACGAGGAGGCCACCCGCCCGCCACCCCGGTACAATGAAGCCACCCTGCTCTCGAGCATGGAGGGCGCGGGCAAACTGGTCGAGGATGAGGAGCTTCGCGAAGCCATGAGCGAGCGGGGTCTCGGCACCCCCGCCACCCGCGCCGCCATCATCGAAGGCCTCCTCCACGATGGATACATCGCCCGCAATCAACGCGACTTGGTCGCCACGAGCAAAGGCATCGCGCTGATCGATCAACTGCACGAGGCCGGCGTGGAGGCGCTCGCGTCCCCGGAAATGACCGGCCAGTGGGAATACAAGCTCAAGCTCATGGAACAGGGGCAGGCGGAACGTGCCGCCTTCATGCGCGAAATCCGCGAGCTCGCCGCCCAAATCGTGCAGCGGACACGCCAATACGCCGAGAACAAAGTCGAGGTAGTCTTGCCGGATTTCCCCGCCACCTGCCCGCTTTGTGGGGCGCACGGCCTCAAGCAAATCGCCACGTCGCTCTCATGCCACACTCCGAAATGCGGGCTCCGTGTCGGCAAAACCATCGCGCAGCGACCGATGTCAGAGGCCGAGCTCCACGAGTTGCTCGGGAAAAAATTCCTCGGCCCGCTCCAGGGGTTCAAGAACCGCTTTGGCAAAGACTTTGAGGCCGCCCTCGAAATCGACGCCAAGGGCAAAGTGGCTTTCGTCTTCCCCAAGTCGCCCGAACAAGAAGCAGCGCTGGAGGCCGTGCACGACCCGGCCAACATCCTGTGCCCCTGCCCCGTCTGTGCCGCCGCCGGTCAGACGTACCATATCTACGACACCCCGGCCGGATACACATGCGAAGCCCATCTCCGCGGCGAGGCCACCGCCGCCGCCGCGAAAAAATGCAAACCCAAGGCCAGTCTGCCCAAAGTCATATGCGGCAAGGAAATTGACCGTGTCACCGCTCTCCAGTTCTTCACGGAAGGCGACACCGGCCTGATCAAGGGGATGAAAAGCAAAAAGGGCCGGTCGTTCGACGCCAATCTCCTGCTCAAACTCAAAGGCAAATGGCTCACCGAGTTCAAGTTCGCCCCACGCGAAAAGCCCCCCGGCGGGCCACGCAAAAAACCGATCGGGAAAAAAGCGGCGCCCCCGGCGCTCAGCGAGTAGAGGTGACTGGGAGTGGGAGTGGGAGTGGCGGGCTGGGGCCGCCATGGAAACGAACACGTTTTGACATTGCGAGCGACCGGTCTGAGTCGGATGCTCGAGTCAGTATGGCGGTCTTAGCCCGCCACTCCCAGTCGTCCCCAGATTTTTTCATGCTTTTTTCGCCCGTGCAAAAATCCGTCGTGTTCTGGGTCCTCGCCCCAAGAATTTCTCTTGGGGGATATCGCCCTTTCTGATAAATGCCGATTCCCCATTCCACTCGGCTTCACCCATCCCGTCCTCACATGAATAAACT
The DNA here is from genome assembly GCA_046155625.1 of Verrucomicrobiales bacterium. Lineage (GTDB taxonomy): Bacteria > Verrucomicrobiota > Verrucomicrobiia > Verrucomicrobiales > V1-33 > CAJBME01. Next base: position 23,063 of record JBJXFS010000197.1, read on the forward strand.
CTGCGCAGAATTCCTCGGCACCTTCTGGCTCGTCCTCGGTGGATGCGGCAGCGCTGTCCTCGCCGCCGCCTTCCCCGACGTCGGCATCGGCCTGCATGGCGTCTCGCTCGCCTTCGGCCTCACCGTGCTCACCATGGCCTATGCCATCGGGCCTATCTCCGGCTGCCACCTCAACCCTGCCGTCTCCATCGGCCTCTGCGTCGGCGGCCGCTTCCCGGCCTCCCAACTCCTTCCGTACATCGCCGCCCAGGTCGTCGGTGCCATCGCCGGCGGCGGCGTCCTTTACCTCATCGCCAGCGGCAAAGCGGGCTTCAGCCTGGCTGACGGATTCGCCTCCAACGGTTTCGGCGACCACTCACCAGGAAAATACTCCATGACGGCCGCTCTGGTCACGGAAATCGTCATGACCGCGATGTTCCTGGTCATCATTCTCGGCGCCACCGACAAGCGAGCCCCGCAAGGGTTCGCCCCCATCGCCATCGGCCTCGGCCTCACCCTCATCCACCTCATCAGCATCCCAGTCACCAATACCTCGGTCAATCCTGCCCGCAGCACCGGCGTCGCCGTCTACGTCGGCGGCTGGGCCATACAGCAACTCTGGCTCTTCTGGGTCGCCCCCATCGTCGGCGCCGCCCTCGGCGCCACCCTCTACAAATTCATCAGCTCTGAAAAAGCCGATTGAGGCTCCCCTGACAGCGCCCGCGGCCGCTGGGCCGCAGGCCTGTCGTTTATACATAGTTCAAACCAGCGCCGAAGCGAGGTGGCGACAGCCGCAGGCAACAGTTGCCCGCTCGGCCACCGCCGTGGGACGCCTTGAATCGAACGACTTGAACCCTTGAGACAACACACGTCTCGGCGAGTGCTTGAGATTAAAGATGGGACGAGACCTCCCAGGGCTCGTAGGCGGTGGGAGAGTGGTGAGAAAAGCGCGTTCCCTCCTCCTCAAACTGGCGCCACCAACAGCCGTTGCACCGTGGCCAGACTCCAAAGGGCAATACCGACGCCTAGAAGAGCCGAAGGGGCGCTCAATGAAAGGACCCAGTAATCCCCGCTGCACGTGTCGTACACGTCGTGGCCGTACATGTGCCAGAATTCCCTCCCTAACGAATGAGAGAACAGCAGGGCGACCGCTCCGCCGCTCAGTGCCGCCGCAGGTGGTCTTCAATCCTCCCTGCCAGACGAATGATCGGTCCCATCCTTTTGTCTCCGACCAGGTCGGTGCGACCCCGGGTCACCCCGAGGGCCAAAATGACCAGAGAAACAAGCCCAAAGCCCAGATTCGCCGATACACCTACATCTTCCCTGGAAATGCGGGCGCTCATCCCCAGCAAAACCGGCACGCGCCACTCCTCGCGGCTGGGCCCATCGATCAGAAAAAGCAGGAATGCTTGAACCGCCAACGTCATCGAACGTGAGCTCAGCGAGCGATTCAGGATCCGAGAGTGCACGCTCATAAATCTCTCGACAGTGGGAAATGAGTGTGGCCCGGAAGTCGTTAAAATCATCGTCGGACCATCCAGATCCCACATCCCCACACGCGCTGTCGTGACTTTGTTTGGCGGCGCGCTTTGCACGTTCGTGTTCAGTATCGATCATGCTTCTAGCTTGTTCGTTGAGCCGCATCGTTTCGGGGAGCAAACTCCGACAACTGGGGCAGAAGCCCACTCGCTTCAAAACTATCTGCGCCGCGCAGGTAGCACAAAAGAGGGCCATTAGTTCTTTTTGCCGACAGTGTAGTTGAACCGCAAGTGGTAATTGTCCGACCATTACCACTTGCGGTTTTTGTCGGTAAAATCCGACCCGAAGGGAGGCGGTTTGGGATCACTTTTCATCGGGAAACAATAGGCGCGGCGAAGAGGAGGTCCAGAGTGGAGTGGTGAATGTGAAATTTATGGTTATTGCAAATCAAGGGAACTGGGTGAGCCGGTGCCTGGTCGGTCGAGGATATGGAGGGAGATCCTGTGGTTGGGGGACGAATTGCCGGAGCCATTCAGGTTGGGCGTTGGGGTATTGGTGGGCGAGGGATTTGGGGAGGAGGAAAGTGGGCGGCGGTCGGGTGTCGGGATTGACGGTGGCGTCTGTTCGGGTGGGAGGGGAGGTTTTGGTGGGGTGGGGGGACGAGGAAAGCGGGAGTCGAGGGGTCGATTGAGCGGAGTGAATTGGGCGAGGGACAACGGGAGGATGGGAGAGAGGAATCTCGGACACCCCCATTTTGCTCGACGATGAGGGTAGCCTTTGATGGGTGTCCTATGTCGCCATCAAAACTTTGCAAAATGCAACTAAAAAACTTTTGAATTGAAATCGAATTGCGTGCACAAGGGGGCATGGGGAGTGGACGAACCGAAGTGGGGGGAAGCGGGGCGAGGGCAGGCGGGGTGCGCCGCTCGCCGTGCCCGGTCGCGTGTGCGCTGGACCTGTTGGGTGACCGGTGGACGCTGCTGGTGGTGCGGGACCTGATGCTGGGGCGAACGCGGTTCAAGGAGTTCCTCGGCTCGCCGGAAGGGATTCCGACGAACATACTGGCCGAGCGGCTGGAGCGATTGATCGCCGCGGGCTTGGTCCGGAAGGTTCCGGTGCCGGAGGGGGGCAAGCGATTGGCCTACGCGTTGACCGACAAAGGGGTGGCGTTAAAGCCGGTGTTGAGAGCCCTCAAGGAATGGGGCCACACCTGGGAATCGGGAACGAGCGCGCGGTTGGAGCGGGCTTGATTAATACCGATAATGTTCCGGCTTGTACGGCCCTTCCTTCGGAACGCCGAGGTAGGCGGCCTGATCGTCGGTGAGCACGGTGAGTTTCACGCCGATTTTTTCGAGGTGAAGGCGCGCGACTTCTTCGTCGAGGTGTTTCGGGAGGCGGTAGACGTCGGCGTGATACTTGTCCTTGTTTTTCCAGAGGTCAATTTGGGCGAGCGTCTGGTTGGTAAAGCTGTTGGACATGACGAACGACGGATGGCCGGTGGCGCAGCCGAGATTGACCAGGCGTCCTTCGGCGAGCAGGTAGAGCGTGCGTCCGCTCGGGAGGTGGTAGGCGTCGTACTGGGGCTTGATGTTTTCGCGCTGGGCGCCGGGGTGGGAGTTGAGGCGGTCGACTTGGATTTCGTTGTCGAAGTGCCCGATGTTGCACACGATGGCCTGGTCCTTCATGGCGAGCATGTGGTCGAGAGTGATGACGTCTTTGTTGCCGGTGGTGGTCACGTAGATGTCGCCGCGGCCGAGCGTGTCCTCAACCGTCGCGACCTCAAACCCTTCCATGGCCGCCTGCAGCGCGTTGATCGGATCGATTTCCGTCACGACGACCCGGCAGCCGTACGCGCGGAGGGAAAAGGCCGAGCCCTTGCCCACATCGCCGTACCCGCACACCACCGCCACCTTGCCGGCCAACATCACGTCGGTGGCCCGCTTCAATCCGTCGGCCAGCGATTCGCGACAGCCATAGAGGTTGTCGAACTTCGACTTCGTCACGGAGTCGTTCACGTTGATTGCGGGCACAAGCAACTTGCCCGCCTCCTTCATCTGGTAAAGCCGGTGGACACCGGTCGTCGTCTCCTCGGACACCCCGCGCCATTCCTTGACGATCTTGCTGAAGAACAGCGGATCCTCGGCATGCACCCGCTTGAGCAAATCCTTGATCACCTGCTCTTCATGGCTGCCCGAAGCCGAATGCACCCAATCGGAACCGTTTTCCAATTCATACCCTTTGTGCAAAAACAGGGTCACGTCACCGCCATCGTCCACCACCAGCTGCGGCCCCAGCCCGCCGTCATGCGTGATCGCCTGCAACGTCGCCCACCAATAGTCCTCCAGCGTCTCCCCCTTCCACGCGAAAACCGGTACACCCGCCGCAGCAATCGCCGCCGCCGCATGGTCCTGCGTCGAAAATATATTGCACGTCGCCCAGCGCACCGAGGCCCCCAAATCCACCAGCGTTTCGATCAACACAGCCGTCTGAATCGTCATGTGCAGCGACCCAGTCACCCGCACCCCCGCTAGCGGCTTCTCCGTCGCAAACTTCCGCCGCACCGACATCAAGCCCGGCATCTCGTGCTCAGCCACCCGAATCTCCTTCCGACCCCAGTCGGCCAAGGTCAGGTCGGCAACTTTAAACGGCGGAGTGGCAATCAAGGAGTCAGTCGTGGCGGACATAAATGATGAAACGTGGTGGTGGAATGACGCGAGCCTAGGCACCCGCCAGTGACCTGGCCGGCAACATCAACATGAACCCAGCCAAGGATGACCTGGACTCATATCAACATATCACGATACGTTGATACGTACTTCAGGCTCCCACGGATGTCAATCGCCGAAATTTTTTCCGGAGGCCAGAGGCGCGGCGGATTCCGGCACAGGCGAGACAGGCGTGAAGCAAAGAACCAAGAACGAAGAACGAAGGCGCTGCCCACTAATCACCGTCCACATGATGGATGAGGAGGTCGTTTGTCCTGACCTAATGAATTTTCGTGTGTTTCGTGACTTTCGTGGTTCCAAAGTCCCTTTTTCGGCTGAAAGGACGAGCGGTGGCTGGGAGTGGCGGGCTGTGGCCGCCATGGCCAGCTTTGCGGAGGCGCCGCGCCGACCTTGACGGCGACGAACTCCTTCGACACCCTGCGATCATGCGTCGATACCGCCGTTGCACTCTTCAGCCCGTGGAAGGGTCTCGTCTTTCGCCATGGCAATGGATCGCCGCCAGTACCGGGCTCCTCCTGGCCTTGGGAAACGCCGCGTTTGCGGCCGAGAGGGAGGCAACCGCGCTTTTTGACGGGAAAAATCTCGATGCATGGGTGGCCATGCACGGCGGCGAGTGGTCGGTGGAGGACAGCGTGATCGTCGGCCGCAATGGCACCGGCTGGAGCACCGACCCCGAAAAGAGCGGGTCCTGGTTGCGCAGCCGAAAGGAGTATGCGGACTTCGTTTGGGAGTTCGAATACGCCATCAACGAGCGCGGAAACAGCGGTGTCTTCCTCCGCTCGGGCCTCCCCAAAAACCCAGCGTTCACCGGCCACGAAATGCAAATCCTCGACGACCGCGGCCGCAACCCGGCCGTCTGGTCGACCGGGGCTCTCTACGACGTCGTCGCCGCGAAAGTCAATCCCTCGAAACCCGCCGGCGAGTGGAACGCCGTTCGGATCGAAACCACCGGGCCGAGAATTCAAATCCAGCACAACGGCCACGACATCGTCGACCACGTGAGCGACCGCCAGACCCGCGGGTTTATCGGTCTCCAGAACCACGACGAGCGCGCCGTCGTCCGGTTCCGCAACCTCCGCCTCACCGAGAAATCGCCCCCGACTCCATTCTCGGGAGCCCCACACCGCCTCCCCGGAACCATCGAAGCTGAGCACTTCGACAAGGGAGCCGCCGGCATCGCCTACCGCGATGTCGATGAAGCCAATCAAGGCGCGCCGTACCGCGAAACCACCCAAGTCGACATCGAAGCGCGACCGGATGCCTCCAACGGCCACGGGATCGGATGGACCCGCGCCGGTGAATGGCTCGTTTACTCGGTCGACGTGGCGGATCCCGGCACCTATGACCTCGAAATCCCCGTCGCCTCCCACAAACCCGGCGGCTCCTTCCACATCGAGGCCGACGGCGTCGACGTCACCGGTCCCATCACCATCCCCGATACCGGAGGCTGGAATATCCTCAGAACCATCCGCCACCCAGGCATCGTCCTTAAGCAAGGCCCCCAAACATTAACAGTCGTCATGGACTCCGAGGGCCCGTCCGGCAGCATCGGCGATATCGACCTCTTCCGGTTTAGCGGCCCAAGGCCCGCCGAGTGAGACCGCACGGTCCATCCTTTTCGTGTGGTTCGTGTCTTTCGTGGTTGATCCCGCGCGGAGCCGGTTGGCACTGGGCTTTTACAACCACGAAAGACACGAAATACACGAAACCAAAGGGCTCTGGATGGGTCGGATGGGACGACGACCTCCGGTTCGGCCCGGCCCATCCTTTTCGTGTGGTTCGTGTCTTTCGTAGTTCCAATGTCCCTTTTTGGGATGATCGATGGGACGGAGAAGATTCCCACCGCCTCCCGGCGCACTCACGCGGCTCATTCCTCGCTGCCATCCTCCGAGGTGACTTTCGGGTTTGTGCGGATTGCTACAAACCCCCGAGTGAGATCGGCACGGGCCGATCTGGTGAGAGTGCGGCGGACGGTGGAAGGACGCGTCGCGTCGTCGCGGGCTCGAACCTCTTTCGGAGCGCTTTGAGATTGTACAGATGGTCAGTTTTCTGTATTGGTGGACAACCGGGGTGGCACCCACGGTCATGCACGAAGGCAGACCAGAATCCACTTGGCATGGAGGCTCGAAGGATCACAGTTCCGCATGAGCCCCCAATGGACGAAGTCCGCCTTCCAAGGCTTCCTTTACCCAGCAAATGCCGCCATGTGTTAGAACTTGGTAAATACACACGGCGTCTGAATCTAACTGTTCGGCGTGAAAACCTTGGTCGTGCACACAAGCAAAAGACACAATGCATAAAACCACCGATTATGACGAATCAACAAGCGCGCTTGATTGGATGCGCAATCGCACTTCTAGTGTGCCGGATGATAAATAGCTATTCATAATTAGCTCATTGGCCGATTTGCGGCGAGTGCGTCCTTGGCCCGCTGGATTTTCCGGAGAATCTCCTGACCCTCGGCTTTCCAAATGTATCGCTTC
>JBJXFS010000198.1:0-21893 GCA_046155625.1 Verrucomicrobiales bacterium
GGTCAGGGGCGAGGATGTGAGGGAGGAAGAATTCATCGAGTTTGGGCGGGGCGGCGGAATGCAGGGCGTTGAGGAACCCGGCGAGCCAACGGTCGGTGTCTTCGGCGGTCATCTCTCGAGGCACAGCTTCGTAGAGCAGGTGGGATGATTCTTCCCATCCGGTGAGCCATCCGTCACCGGTGTCGTCCCGGCAGCGGACGAGAACTGTGATAAAAGCGCCTGAGGAGGGTCCGTCGTCGCGGTGGCTGTATTGCTCTCGCAGTAAATGGAACACGGACTCGCCCCGCTGAGTCCCGATGTGGCGATGACGAAGGGCTGCCGCGTGCCAGTCTTTTTCCTGTGCGGCGAGCAGTCGTCGATGCAGTGACTCCATAAAGGCGTCACGCGGAAGCGTGGCGTCGGAGCCGACCGTGACGATGGGTGCACAATCGGCGGCGGTCACGGGCAGTGCGACATGGCCCTGTCCGCTCAGCGTGGAGAGCAGCTCCAGGGATTTCGGGATCGCAGTACGCCGACGGCGGTCGCTCGCAACGCTGGATGGACTGTTAGATTTAGTGGGTTTGCTGATGAAGGCTGTGCCTTCCCGCACGGCCATGGTCTGGTAGGTTGCGGTGGCACCCAACCATACCGCGCAGAGCACGAGGAGGCCCGGCCGGCGATTCCGCCACTCGGCGACGGCCGCCGCGGTGGTCGCCACGATGCCGCCGGCGATCACGAGCGCGCTGGCGAGCATGATCAGTGGTTGCGTGACGACAAGAAAACTCTGACGGTCGTGGAGTTGCCATGTTTTATGCGGATAGCCCGGTTGCATTTCGCGCACCCAGAATTCATCGCCGCTGAACATCCCGCCGGGTTCCCACGTCCACATGCTGACCGGCTCCGTGCTACCCCACCGGGGAATGGCCAGCACACGATGCCAGGCGGCAGTATCGGCATCCGCCCAGTGCCACACCTGGGCGTGGAGCCAGCCCATGTAGAGCAGCGGCGCCCAGAGGCAGCAGAACTGGGCCAGGCCCACGGCGACAGCCGCTCCGCGGGAGCGCCCCAGTCGCAACCCCAGGGGCGAGGGCAGCGCCTCACGAAGGGGGATTTTCCTGAAGTGCCACAGCCGAAGGATTTGCCACAGCCACAGCACGGCCATCGCGGCGGTGAGAACCCATAGTGCCCAGAAGCCGCCGAGCATGTACGTATGACCGAAGCTGAGATCGAGGAATCCGGGCACTGACGTATTGTTGGCACGGAGCAGGGCGCAAAATGCCGCCGCCAGACAATAGAGACCGCCCAGAGTCCAAATGGCATCGCCCACCCGAACAACTCGTGTTACCAACGGTGTGCCCGAGTAGCGCGGACGGGTATCGCGGATTTCCTCCAGGCGATTCTTAAAGTCCTCCGCGGATGATAATCGTTTGGCGGGATCCGCGGCGATGGCTTCGAGGATGAGCTCGTCGAGGCGGACATCGAGTTTCTTGATTTGCGACGGTGCCTGCCAGGCGCCGCGCGGAGGGCGGCCGGTGAGCATTTCATAGAGGATGACGCCGAGGGCATAGATGTCGGCGGAGGGGGCGGGTTTGGCATTGGGAGCGTAGAGTTCGGGAGCGAGGTACTCCACCGTGCCGGCGAGGACGCCGCTTTGGGTGAGGGCGAAGTTGATGCGCTGTTCGTGGAGCGGCTGGGCGAGGCCGAAGTCGGTGATTTTCGGTGTGCCGTCAGGAACGATGAGAATATTGCCGGGTTTGAGGTCGCGGTGAAGGATGCCCCGTGCATGGGCGTGGGCCACGGCATCGAGGACGGGCAGGAAAACCTGCAGGGCATGATCCAAGTCGAAGCCCTGCGGCGGGAGATGCGCCGTGAGCGGCGGGCCGTCCACGAGTTCCATCGCGAGGACGGGAGATCCGTCGGTGGCGGCGATGACTTCATGGAGGCGGACAATGTGGGGGTGGGCGAGGGAGCGGAGAGTTCCGGCCTCTTGCTCCAGGCGCTCAATCGCTTCCGGCCCGGCGTGGTGAGGGATTTTCAGGGCCACGCAAGCGCCGTCACTGTCGCGGCGCGCGCGCCAGACGTCGCCGAATCCGCCCTCAGCCAGCCACGCGATCTCCGAATACCCGTCCACTTGCGGCGGCGCCGGCAGCACTGGATAGCCGAAAACCGATCGGCCCACGGCCAGAGCATCCACGCCGGTGCTTGAGCCGGTGGCCGGTGGGGATATGGCGGGTTCGTTCACCTCGGGAGCGTTTGGGGAAAGCGGTGGAAAACATTACAGCGCCGCTGGGCGGTTCGGACCACAAAAGAGATCCCGCAGTTCGGCATCGAGCAGCGGACCTTCCGGGATGGCCAGAGCCACCGCGGCGGCGGATTTCACCTCCTTTTCGAACCGCTGTCGCATCCGCATCACCGCCACGCTGACGGCATTCGGCTTCATGCCAAATTGGCGGGCGATTCCGGCATAAGTTTCATCCGGCAACGGGCCTTCCAGTGTCGGAAGAATGGCCTCCAAAAAATCAGTCCTGTCGTTTTCGGCATACCGCTTCCGCAGGGCGACGATGCCATCCCGCACCAACCGGATGGCCAGGGCCAGTCGAAATGATTCCTCGGGAGAAGGCGCCTGGCGGCCTTCGCGCCACCAAGCATTTTCCGCGTCAGCCCAGTCTAATGGAATATGCGGGACGCCGCCGCCGCGCTTGGCGGCCGCCTTGTAGTTGAGCCGGGAGGCCACGTGCCGCGCCAGAAGAGTCATAATAAAATTCCTCAGCCGGCCACGAGCCGGATCAGCGGAGGCCAGCAAGTCATCCTCCACGAGGCGCGCGAGAAACGACTGCACATGGTCCTGAGAATCCGCTTCGCCGTGTCCACTGCTCCGCAGAAAAAAATAAAGCGGATACCAGTAGGCGCGGCAAAATTCATCCGCGTGCCTCAGCCGCTCGGGATGGTTGCGGCCTCGCATCCTCTGCACCAGTGACCAGTGCGACTTCTTCAACGTGCGCAGCAGCCAGTTGCGGCTCCGGGAATCGGGGGAGGATTCCATGAACCCAATCAGATAGGAATCGGATCGGAACGTCCACTAGATTCTCCAAGGGTTCTCGATTGATTTTCCGGCCCCGAACCGGACACCCCTGGCGAAGATATCGGCGACTATTTTCGTTTCCTGCTCGTTGGCGAAGTTTCCGTCGGCGCCGAATTGATCGCGAACGGCCATGAGGCCCGCCCCCACGGGGCTCGCGAACCGGCTCAAGATTGTTTTGAGGATGGTTAGCGTGTGAGTCCTACACCAGAATTCTTCGACCACTAGCAGCGACCCAGAGATCACAGATCACACTAACCATTGGCACGATCCGCCTGCTCCGCGTGGATGAACAGGAGCCGGAGGCTGAGGCGCGGGAGACGTTGTTGCTGACGGCGGTTTTTCACGATGCCATCTACGACCCGCCCCGGGCGGACAATGAGGAGGCCAGCGCGGCGCTCTTGCTGGGGCATGCGGTGGACTCGGCGCATCCGGTGGTGCGGCGGGCGGCGGACCTCATCGTGGCCTCGAAGTGGAGCGAACCGCCGGGGGATGCGCTGACGTGGAAGTTTTGGGTGGTCGACGGCCGTCCGCTCGCGGCGGATTATCCGCTGGCAATGCGGCTGGCCTATGAGCGCGGTGTTTCGGGAATTTCAGTTCGCGCCGTGGCCGGTGTACCGGGAGAAGCGCGCGGAATTTTTGCGGACGTGGGCGCGGCGGTTTCCGCAACAGCAAGCGGGCGTGGATGTGTGCCCCGGGCTGCTCACGGATTTCATTGCCGCGCATCCGCTGCCGCTCACGGTGGTGCGCGGCGTTCGCGACGGCACGGACCTTGAGGCCGAGCTGCGCTTGGCGCGGTTTCTCAACGAACTGCGTCCCGGTACGCACTTGGTGTGGATTGGCTGCGAGGCGGAACTCCAGCACCTCAGCTCCAGCGCCATCCGCGAGTTGCGCGCGGAATCGAAGACACCCACACTGTGGCGGTTGTAGAAGGAGCCTTGGGTGGGTGTCCTCGATTCATTCTCGAGGCTGACACCGGCACTACATGGCGCGAGGGGTTCGATGCGGAGTAGCGCGACGCCGTGCCGAAAAGGCAAGGCTCCGGTCGTCAATGCCGGGATGGAGGCCACTCCATTCGGGCTCAGGTCGAGGACGGAATCAGAACCCCTGTCGCAGGATTTCGGTGAGGCGCGGGTCGCGGGTGATTTCGACTGGGGTGATCATGGGGCGGTCGAGGGGCAGGCCGCCATTTTCGATGCGGCGGATCACGGCCTCATGCGGGCGCCAGTTGAGATCGCCGAGCGTTGTGAGCGATCCGAGTGGCGTGCCGCCGGCGCGGTTCCAGGCCTTCCAGATCAATTCGGAGCAATAGATGGCTCCGTCGTCGAGCGCGTAGTGGATATCGTAGGGCCGGCCGACCATGGCGCGCGCCTCGGCGATCAGAGCGGGGATGCGCTCCAGGTCGCGGGTGAGCCGGTACACGGCGAGTCCGCTGCGCCGGCCCTGCCGGATCCAGGAAAAGAGCGGCGTCTCTTTGACCGGGCCCACTGCCTCGACCACGACCCACTTGTCTCCCCGCCTGGCCACGATGCCGCAGTGCGAATACGGGGACCCGGTGCAGCCTTCGATGGCGTCAATCAGCGGGTTGTGAGGCAGTGATTGGAACACGAGATCGCCCTCCTGCGGCGTATAGACGAGAGTTCGCGCGGCCGGCAGTCCCAGGTGCCACCCCGCCAACACGAAAAAGACCGAGAGCAGGACCGCGAACCGCCAGCGTGCCCGACGGCTGCGGGGAAGGACGGAGAAGGGCATGACGTCTCAGACACCCCTGGCCCTGCGCTGTTCGAAAGGGTTGCGCGGCCCTCCGGTAAAGTCCGGCATACTGGATGGCGGAATTGAGGATGGCGGAATTGAGGACACCCACATTGTGGCGGTTGTAGAGGACCCTTGGGTGGGTGTCCTCGATTCAGTGGGTGTCCTCGAATAATCCCTCGATTCAGTGGGTGTCCTCGAATAATCCACTTCGCTGCCTTACTCGCCGGCTTCGCCTGGCGCTCACCTTGGCACTCAGATTGACAGCAAGATGGTAAGCTGGTAAACTGACAAAATGGTAAGCAGTCATTATGAAAACGACCTTGGATTTACCCGATGAGCTGGTCCAACGACTAAAAATTCGTGCCGTGATGGAGCGTCGTCCCTTGAAGCACTTCGTGGCTGAGCTGCTTGCCAAGGGTCTGGAGCCGCCTGTGGAGCCTGCCGTGTCGAGGGAGAAGCCGCTCCCGACCGGTCTTGAATTAAACGAACACGGCTTCCCTGTGTTCCGATGCCGTGCGGATGCTCCGGCGAGTCGGATGACGGCGGAGGAGTTGATAGCCATGGAGCAACAAGCCCTTGAGGAGGAGGAGGACCTGAGCCGTGTCGGCATCGCTCCTTGATACCAACGTGTGGGTGGCGGCGACCTTTACGAGCCACCCTTACCACGCCGCCAGCATGGACGTCTTGCGTGTGGCAAAGCCGTCGCAGCCAGCTCTGATTTGCCGGGCCACTGAACTGGGTTTCCTGCGGTTGATCACCTCAGCGCGTCTGGTCACGCACTATGGGGCGACGGGTATGACCAATCGTCACGCGCTGGCCGCCTTGTCAGGACTGAAAACCCAACCCGGCATCAAATGGGCGGATGAACCACTGGACGCCGTCCCCCTCTGGCATCGCCTCGCCGACCGCGAGACCGCCTCTTCCAAGGTCTGGATGGACGCGTATCTGGCAGCCTTCGCCATCGCTGGCAGGCTCCACTTCGTGACGCTGGATGCCGATTTCAAGACCTACGAAGCGCACGGCCTGCAACTGGCGTTGCTCACGCCTTCGTAGCCGTTCGGTGGGTGTCCTCGATCCATTCGGTGTCCTCGATCCATTCGCCGACCGCCGCCGTTTGCTTTCCGCGAATCGAATTCCCGGCTTGCCAGAGGCGGCGGGCTTTTCTAGCCTCGCGCGGCCATGGGGAATTGTTTGAACTCCGTGGGGCCATCACCGAACTCGCATCATCCCAACACCATTACCCATCGACGCCGTCCATGAACAACTCGATCCGCTGGAAACTTTTTATAATGATGGTGTTGGAGTTTTTCATCTGGGGGGCGTGGCTGCCGTTGATCTTCGGCTACTTGCCGGCGATGGGGTTGTCTGAAGCGGAGCAGTTGTGTATTTTGTGGGCCTTTCCGGTGGCGGCCATCATCGGGATGTTTTTCAGCAATCAGTTTGCGGACCGGCATTTTGCGGCGGAGAAATTCATGGCGTTCAGCCATTTGGTGGGCGGGCTGGCCATGGCGGGTTTGGCTTTCGTGAAATTTGACCGGGCTTCGGTGCCGGAGGGGCAGGAGGTTATTTCGCTGTGGGACGGGCCGTTTTGGATGTTTTTCGGGCTGATGGCGCTCCATTGTCTGCTGTACGTACCCACGATTTCGATTGCCAACGGGATTGCGTTTTCGCACATGCGCAACGCGGACAAGGAGTTTGGGTTCATTCGGAGCGGGGGCACGATCGGCTGGATTTTGGCGGCCTGGCCGATTGCGTACATCCTGCACGGCAAATTGCCCGAGCAGGTGATCAGTGCCACGGCCAACATTTTCGTCATATCTGGGATCGCGAGTCTGGCGTTGGCTGGGTTCAGCCTGATGCTGCCGCACACCCCGGCGAACAAGGCCCACGGTGCGGACAGCCTGGCGTGGCTCAAGGCTACTCGGTTGCTGGGAATACCGGCGGTGTTGATGCTGTTTATTGCGACGTTCATCGACGCCACGATTCACGCCGGCTATTTCGTTACCGCGGGTCCGTTCATCGGCAAAGTTCTGAGTGCCGCGAGTATCGATCCCGCCTGGACGACCGTGGTCATGAGTCTTGGGCAGGTGGCCGAGATTTTGACGATGTTAATTCTGGGCGCGGTTCTCGCGAAATTCGGATGGCGCACGACGTTGATACTGGGGATTTTGGGACACACGGCACGCTTTCTGGTGTTCGCGTATTTCCCCGAAAGCACTTGGGTGATTATCATCGTCCAATTCCTCCATGGGATCTGTTACGCGTTCTTTTTCGCCACTGTTTACATTTACATCGATTCGGTCTTTCCCAAGGATATCCGAACCAGCGCGCAAGGGCTGTTCAATTTCCTCATCCTGGGGGTCGGCGACCTCGTGGCCAAGCTGCTCTTCGTCAAGTTGATTACGAAGCACGTGACCGGGGTGGGATTCGAGGGATATCGCCAAGTATTCCTGGTGCCGGTCGGGCTGTCGCTCGTAGCGGTCGTGCTCCTGGCCCTCTTCTTCCGGCCGGCCTCGCCGCGACCGCAGGCGATTGCCGCCGGCGCCGCGCCCCACTGAGGTGTCGGGGCGCTTTCATGTCTGGAAGCCGTGTAATAGTCACACAATACCAACGACTTCGGCGAAACTCTCTCCGCCGGGAAATCACTGCTTCCATACAGGGAGCCCCGAGAAACGCGTGATGATGACAGCTCTACTGGACAAAACTCCTGCTCGAGGATGAGCACGCCTTGACCAAGACTTGAATTCCATCTCCGCCTTCCGCCCCTTATCCAAACAACCCGGGTTCCAATGTGCCTTTTTGGGATTATTCCCACAGCGGCTCTGGGTATTCGCTGGCGGCGTGGAGGTGGGCGAGGGCGGTGCGGACGGATTCGGTGTCTTCGCGGTAGGTGACGCCGAACCAGCGGGAGTGGGTGCGGAGGACTTGGCACTGGAGGCGGCCGTCGCGGATGAGTTGGTCGACGGCGAATGGGAGGAAGAACTCAGCCTCGGGGGGGCGATGGGGGGCGGTGAGGAAGTCGGCGAAGAGTTTTTCAAGCTCGGGTAAGAGGGAAGGTGTGAATCCCCAAGTGTTCAAAGAGACGGGTTCATCGCCGGTGAATGACTCGACCGGGCCCGAGTCGGGGCGGTTTTCGGCGCCGTGGTCGACCGGCCAGAGGTGGGTTTTTTCCTCCACGGCGAGGAGGTGGCCGTCTGGGCTGGTGCGGCACACGCCGCGGGCGACTTTGCCGTGGTGGGAGAGGGTGTTCCTCAGGGTGAAGGCGACGAGGCAGGCGCTGAGATCGGATGGCTGGGGAGGGGACTGGCGGAGGAAGTGGGCGAGTTGGTGCAGGGCATCGCGGCCGTAAAAATCATCCGCGTTGATGACACCGAAAGGCGTGGTGACGGCATGGCGGGCGGCGAGGGTGGCGTGCCCGGTTCCCCAGGGTTTGGAGCGCGCCATCAGGGCGGCCGGGTCAACGAGAGGACGGCCGTCGGTCGCGGTGGGAACATCGTCCCGGTCTTGAAACACGCAGTCCACGGCGAGGTGCGGTTCGAAGCGGGCCGCGACATTGCGGCGAAAGGCGTCGGCAAAGTCCCGCCGGATCACAAAGACGACTTTCCCGAAGCCTGCCCGAACGGCGTCGAACACCGAATAATCGAGGAGTGTCTCCCCGTGGGGCCCAAAACCCACGGTTTGTTTCAAGCCGCCGAAGCGGCTGCCCATGCCGGCCGCCAGCACGACCAAGGTTGGTTCAATCATCGGCGCATGGTGGGCGTGGGACGATCCGGGGCCAGAGGGTTTTCATGCGTAAGCCCCAAATTCGGCGGCCGATAAAAATTTTCTGAGCTCTTCCAGACAAAAAATCGTTTGCCGTGCGCCTAGCCCGTGTCATTCGTCGACCCCCCAGATTTCCACTTTTTTATGATCGAAGTCACCCGCCTAACCAAGCAATTCGGTCCCAAGACGGCCGTGGACAACATTTCCTTTACAGTCGCCAAGGGCGAGGTGCTGGGATTTCTCGGCCCGAACGGGGCGGGAAAATCCACGACGATGCGCATGATCACCGGATTTATTCCCCCGACGATGGGGACGGTGACGGTGGGGGGGGACGACATTCAGACGGCGCCCATCAAGGCGAAAGCGCACATCGGGTATTTGCCTGAGAATGCGCCGTTGTATTCGGACATGACGGTGGCCTCATTTCTCAAATTTACCGCCGAACTGCGCGGCATCCGCGGCGAGGCGCAGCGGGCTGCAGTCACCAAGGCGATCGAGACCTGCTTTCTGGAAAAAGTCGCCACCCAGAGTCTGGACACGTTGTCGAAGGGATTCCGCCACCGGACGTGTTTGGCGCAGGCCATCGTGCACGATCCTGAAGTGTTGATTCTGGACGAGCCGACTGACGGCCTGGACCCAAATCAGAAGCAGGAAGTGCGAAACCTGATCCGACGACTCGGCGCCACGAAAACGATCATTTTCTCGACCCACATCCTGGAAGAAGTCGAAGCGGTCTGCTCGCGCGCCATCATCATCGACCAGGGGAAAATTGTCGCTGACGGCAGCCCTGGCGATCTCAAACGGCGCGCGTCACGAGCCGGCGCGGTCAAGGTGCGGATTCGGGGCCTGGCCGGTTCGGGGGTGCAGGCGGAGCTGGAAAAACTCCCGCACGCGCAGAGTGTCGAGAGCGTGGAGTCGGGCGACTCCCATTTTGTCGGCCGGGTTTTTCCAACGAAGACGGCCGTGGACGGCACGCTGGCCGGCGAGATTTATCAACTGGCGGTGAGCCGGCAACTGCAGTTGCAGGAGCTGTCGGTGGACGAAGGCCGGCTCGACGAGATGTTCCGCGAGATCACGGTCCAGGTCCGCAGTTGACGCCATTCCATCCGCCACTTTCGGCCCGGGCGGGCCGTCGTGGCCGCACTCGCCCCATCCCAACGCATTTGATTCCTAACCCATCATCATGAAAAACATCCTGGTCGTCTTCAAGCGGGAGGTGCAGGCGTATTTCCTCACCCCGCTGGCGTACGTCTTCATCCTCATCTTCCTGATCCTGGCGATGTCGCTTTGCTTCGTCTTCGGCCGGTTTTTGGAAGGGGAGGACGCCTCGCTTGACTATGCCTTTTTTCAGTTTCATCCCTGGCTCTTCATGGTGCTGGGCCCGGCCATCGGCATGCGCCTGTGGTCCGAGGAAAACCGCGAGGGAACGATCGAGCTGTTGCTGACCATGCCGATCAGCACGTGGCAGGCGATCATCGGGAAATTCCTGGCCGCCTGCGTCGTCCTGATCGCCGCGCTCGCCATGACCTTCCCCGTCATTCTCACGGTGAATTATTTGGGCGATCCCGATGCCGGCAAGATTTTTAGCGGCTACCTTGGGAGCCTGCTGGTCGGGTGTGCCACCATCGCGCTTACCTGCCTCGTCTCGGCCTTCACGCGCAGCCAAGTGATCTGCTTGGTGGTGAGTGTGGTGCTTTGCTTTTTCCTCGTCCTGATCGGGTCGCCGCAACTGCTGGAGTTTCTCCGCAACATCCCGACCGGTGGCTTCCTTGAGACGCTGCGGCTGGCGGCCATCGAAGTCGCCGACGGCTTCAGCCTGATGGCTCATGGTGGTCGACTGTTTGGAGGCGTGCTCCGGCTCGACACGGCCATCTTTTTCGCCGCCTTCATTACCTTCTGCCTGTACGCTACCAGCGTGGTTATTCGCTCGAAGCGCGCCTGATCGCCTGACCCACCCCCTTTTGCCCAAACCATGAGCACTGATTCTGCAGCCTCCACCGCCGCCCCGAAGCGCAACACCATCGGCCTTTATTCGACCGTCGGCGTCGTCGCCATCGGCCTGATCGCCGCTGGCGTCAGTTACCTCACGCGCAATGTCCCGGTCCAAATCGATTTCACGGACAACAAGTTTTACAGCCTGACCGACGGCACATCGCAGATTCTCAAGGGAATAGACACCCCGGTCAAAGCGACGCTCTTCGTGTCTGAAGGCAAGGACCTGCCACCGGAATTGATCGGCCGCGTCAAGGACTTGGAAGCTCTGCTGCGGCAGTACGAACAAAAGTCGCCCGATGGCAAGTTCCGCATCGTCAAGGTCAATCCGGCTCCCGACACCGAGGGAGGCGAGCAAGCCGCCCTGGCCGGTGTCCAATCCCAGCCGACCCGCAGCGGCGATGTGTTCCTCACGCTATCGGTCTCTTGCCTCGACAAGCTCGAAAACGTTGACTTTCTCGCGCTCATGGGGCGGGAGGAGCAGTTCGAGTACGAGATCAGCCGAGCCATCGCCAACGTGCTCAAGGGCGATGCCAAAAAGAAGATTGGCGTCATGTCCGCTCTCCCACTCATGGGCAGCATGGGGCCGATGATGGGAGGCGCGCAACGGCCATGGATCTTCTTCCAGCAACTCAAGCGCGACTACGACGTGACCACGGTCGAGATGACCACTGACAAGATCGACTCGGCGCTCGATGCTTTGATGGTTGTGCACCCGGCCGGTATTTCCGAGGCGGGGCAGTACGCCATCGACCAATTCGTCTTGTCTGGAAAGCCGGTGGTTCTGATGCTCGACTCGCACAGCCTTGTCGGCAAGATGACGGCCGGCCGCCAGAACCCTCAGATGGCCATGATGGGCGGCGAGCAAGTGTCCTCTAGCGTGCCAAAGCTCACCGCCGCGTGGGGCTACGGATATGATGCGACCCAAGTCGTCGCCGACATGCTCTTCAAAACCCCGTTGCAGGGCAACCGCGAATCGCCGGTCTTTCTGACGCTGGGTGAGCAGGCCTTTAATCGCAAAGACCCGACCACCAGTGGGCTGACCGACTTGCTGTTCGTCTTCTCCGGTGCCTTCACCGGGAAACCCGCCGAGGGCCTGACCGAGGACATTTTGCTGCGCTCCTCGGGCGAGAACGAGATGGTCAGCCCGCTCACGGCCGAAAACTCGGATGACACAATTATTCAGAAATTTAAGTCCACGGGTGAGCCAAAGGCGCTGGCGCTGCGCCTGACCGGCAAATTCAAGACGGCATTTCCTGACGGCAAGCCGAAACCGGCACCGGACAAAGAGGAGGATGATGAGAAGCGAGATGAAGAGAAGAAAGAGGAGGAGAAGAAGGATGAGTCGGGCACGGCGCTGAAGGAGATGGCCGAGGGTAAAACGGGAGTCGTGGTCCTGATCGGTGATTCGGATTTCCTGTTCGACAATTTTTCCGTGCGCGTTTTCGGGAACATGGCGATGCCCTTTAATGGCAACCTGCCGTTCGGGATGAACGTGGTCGACCAAGTGGCGGGTGATACGCGGCTGCTCCAGGTGCGCAGCCGAAATTCCAACCGGCGTCCCTTTACGCGCATCAACGCGATCGAAACCGCGGCCAATGCCGAGATCCAAAGCCAGGTTGAAGTGCTCCAGAAGCAGGCTGACGAGGCGAATGCCAAGCTGGGCGAGTTGCAGGCGGCGAAGGACCCGAAACAGCAAAACTTTATCAGCCCCGAACAACAGGCCGAAATTGAGAGTTTCCGCAAAAAGCAGGCCGAGGCACAGCGCAAGATCCGCGAGCTGCGCAAAGGCGCCCGGGCCGACATCGACGGCACGCTGGCATGGATCAAGTTTCTGAACATTCTGGGCACTCCGGCCCTGGTCGCCGCCGTCGGCCTCGCCGTCTTCCTCGTCCGCCGCAAGTCAACCTCCGCCAAGTAAATCAATGAACAACCGCCAGCTCATCACTATTCTCGTGGCGCTCGGCCTCGTCGCCGCCGGCGTGGTGTGGAAATTCAGCAAGGACAGCGGATCACCGAGTGGACGCGAGAGCCTCTCGCTCGACCGCGCTCTGTCGAATTTCGATCTCAACCAAGTCGTTGCCATCCAGATCAAAAACAAGACTGAGGAAGTCAATCTGGCTCGCGATGGCGAGGGGGAGGCGGCCTGGGGGGTCAAGGAACGCGACGGGTATCAGGCCAACTATGGCTTTGTCAAAGACCTGGTGTCCAAAGCGCACGATCTCCGCATCATCGATCAAGAGGACATCGGCCAGTCTCAGCTGGGGCGTCTGCAATTGCTTTCCCCCGCGGACGAAACGTCCAAAGACGCGAAGCCTGAAGAAGTGGGAACTCTGGTCGTGTTCAAAAAGGAAAATGACCAGGAGTTGGGCCGTCTTCTGCTTGGAAAATCGATCGAACGCGAATCTTCTTCGGACAGCCCATTCAGCTTTGGCGGTGCGACCGGTCGCTGGGTGCAGGTGGGCACGGAGAAGGACAAGGCATATCGCGTCAAAGAAGCCTTTACCAGCTTGAACGTGGACGTCAAAGGATGGCTGGAAAAAGCGTTTCTTTCGCCGACGGGTGGTCTGAAGTCAATTGAAGTCAAGGTGAGTGATCCGGCCGACCAGTCGTGGAAGGTGGAGCGGGAGAAGGAAGGTGCGGATCCGGTTTTGGCGGACAAAGTGGAAGGTGAGGATATCGATCCGGAGCGTGTCAAACAGGCGGGCGCGGCCTTCACTAATGCGTATTTCAGCGATGTCGCCACCGAGGCCGACAAAGAAAAGACCGGACTCGATGCCCCGAAGCGGACGGCTACGGTCGCATTCTTCGATGGCTTCACCTACACCATCAAACTCGGAAACAAGGTCAAACCCGAGGATGAGAACAGCGAGTATTATTTGATGGTCAATGTGGCGTACACGCCGCTGCCCGAGCCCACCGCGCCGGCCACCGCCGAGCCGCCCCCCGAACCCCAGCCGACTCCGGCGCCGGAAAATGAAACTCCGGAGCAAAAAGCCGAACGGGAGAAGAAGGACGCCGAGGCGCGGGCGGCTTGGGAGCAGGCGAAGCAGTCCATTGAATCGGCCAAGACCCAACACGAAGCCGCGGTCAAACAATGGGAGAACTCGAAAAAGGAGAAGGAGGAGCGTTTGGCCAAGGAGAAGAAATTCGAGGGACGGACATATATCGTGTCGAAGTACACTGTCGATTGGTTCCTCAAGGATCGTTCGTATTTCAAGAAAGTCGCTCCGGCGACCACTGCCACGCCCGACGATCCGGCAGCCAGTTCGGTTTCGCCGGTCGTCCCGCTCCCTGACCAACCCCCGGGCACGACCACTCCGCCGAAGCGGATTGAGGCGGTGACCCCGCCGATCAAGGTGGAAATCCCGCAACCCAAGGAGACGGAGAAAAAGGATTCGCCCGTTCAACCAGCGGAGAAACCGGCGCCACCCAATCCCGAGCTTCCTCCCGCCCCCACATTCATTCCGCAGGCGACGCCCGAGGGCGACAAGCCAGCGGAAACGCCGCCCACGACTGAGCCAGCCACGCCGGAGCCAGCCACGACTGAGCCAGCACCCACGCCGGCCCCTCCGCCCGCGGAGGAATCCACCGCTCCACTACCGGACCCCGCCCCTGCTGCCCCGGAAGCAGGCGCCCAGGAGTAGAATCTCGCTCCGGGCTCCGGGCCGGATTAACAGCAGCGGAGGCCTCGGGCTGGTGTATCGCCATTCCGGCGGGCCGGGCGCTGGATGAGGGAGGTGGGAGCGATGCCACGCTGCGGCTGCCGCAGCCTGAAGTGCTTGGTTCCGGTGGCAAGCACCAGGCAATGGTTCTTGCGTGCAGAGTCTGAGGTTAAATCATGAAAACAAATGACATTGTGGATAAAACACCTTTCAGAACATTGGTCATTTATTCATTTTCATGGCGGCTCGGCCTCGATGGATTGGGCATTTGGATGCGGACGCGTTTTTTGCGTCGGGGAAGCATTGGGAGGTGGAAGGGGGGAGACAGGGCAGGACAAGTACCAGAAATACCCGTGAATTACGGAAATTCTAATTTTCGCCTTGACTTTCCTATGGTTTTTATTTAATTTGCAAGACTCAGAAATGAAAATTTTGGTTCACGATTATGCGGGGCATCCATTTCAGGTGCAGTTGAGTCGGGTGCTGGCGGCGCGCGGGCACGATGTGGCGCATGTGTATGGGGCGGGGTTGCAGACGCCGAGGGGGGAATTGGAGGGGAAGGGTGGGGATGCGGCGACGTTGCGATTGGTGGCGGTGCCGATGGGGGCGGGGTATGTGCGGTACAAGTACAATTTTTTGAAGCGACGGGGATTGGAGGTGGAGTATGGGCGGCGGGTGGCCGGGTTGATTCAGGCGGAGCGGCCGGAGGTGGTGGTGTCGTCGAACACGCCGACGGAGGCGCAGCAGCGGATATGGCGGGCGTGTCGGGGGCAGGGGGCGGGGTTTTATTACTGGGTACAGGATTTTTATAGTGTAGCGGTGGACAAGCTGCTGCGAAAAAGGCTGCCGGTGGTGGGCGCTTTGGCGGGCGCCTACTACCGGTGGCTTGAGGGCGCGCAGTTGCGCGGGGCGGACGGGGTGGTGTCGATCACAGAGGACTTTGTGCCGGTGATGCAGCGCGAGTTTGGGGTGGCGCGGGAGCGGATCACGACGATTCCGAACTGGGCGCCGCTGGAGAGTGTGCCGGTGCGGACGAAGCGGAATGCTTGGAGCGAGGCGCACGGATTGGGCGGGAAGTTTGTTTATTTATACACCGGCACGCTGGGGCTGAAGCACAATCCATCATTGTTGCTGGAGTTGGCGCGCCGGCATCGGCATGACGACTCGATTCGCGTGGTGGTGGTTTCGGAGGGGTTGGGGGCCGGCTGGCTGCGGGAGCAGGCGGCGGCGGATCGGTTGACGAATCTGGTGCAGCTGCCGTACCAGGATTTTTCGGTGATGCCGGATGTGTTGGCGAGTGGGGACGTGTTGATTGGCGTGTTGGAGGAGGAAGCGGGCATTTTCTCTGTGCCCTCGAAGATCCTGACATACTTGTGCGCGGAACGGCCGATCCTGCTGGCGGCACCTTCGATGAATATGGCTACGCGCTTGGTGGCGCGCGAGCGGGTCGGGATGACGTGCGCGCCGGCGGACGTGGCCGCCTTCCTTCACGCGGCCGACCATTTGCGCACCCAAACCGGATTGGGGGCGGTGATGGGGCGACGCGGGCGGCATTACGCGGAAAGCCATTTCCAGATCGAGGCGATCGCGGATCGATTTGAAACGGTGCTGGGGCTGCGATCGGGGGTGGAGACGGACGCGAACGGAGGCTCCGAGACGACGCCGCGACTGCCGATGGCGACCGCAACCGGCACGCGGGCGTTGGTCGCCTAAATCGCCCATCGCTTCGAATTCCCATGGTTCAGGAAAGTCAGTGGACCACCAAAGTGACGCACGGCTTGCTGTGGGTCTTTGCCTTGGCGTGGGCGTTCGATTTCAAGGCCGATGTCGGGGAGGGGGCGCAGGGAGGATCGTTGGCGCAGGCGCTCTTTTTGTTGGTGGCCTGCCTTTCGGGCGGCGCGGCGATGGTGTTGAGCGGTCGGCAGCTTCTCTTGCGGCCTGGGGTATGGCTGTTGCTGCTGTGGTGGGGGTTTCTTGGTTACATTGCGCTAACATCGTTGGGGCAGGGGGTGGAACCGGGCCGGTTTGCGCGCATCGTCCTTCCGTACTTGATGATTGGGCTGGGACTTGGGGTGGCTCAGGCGGCGGCCGGTCGTGGGCTGACGCCGATGCAAATTGTTACGCCGATGGTGGCGGCAGGCGTCATCAATGTGGTATGGCGGGTGGTTTATGGATTTATGTTCAAAGGGGCGACGCTGGAGACGGCGCGGATGGAAGTTTTCAGTCCGGCGATGAATCCGCTATTTGCGTATCTGGGGGCGGCCATGCTGCTGAGGCCGCGCTTTCATTGGACCAATCTCGCCGTGGCGGCGGTGGCGTTAGGGGGGGTGTTGATCAGCGTGACACGCGGCCTGCTTTTTCCGATAGTCACCGCCGGGGTGGTGGGGACAGGGTGCTTCGTGTTGGGCGCGGCCTGGGGTGTGTTTAGCCTGCGCCAGATTCCGCGAAAGGTGGTGGCCCTCGTCGGCGGAGGCGCCTTTGGGTTGATGGTGCTGGGCGGGGCGCAAGTGGCGGCGCCCACGCTGATCGAGCGCTGGTCGCAGCGACTTTTCCATCACGCGGGAAACAACACATCGGCGGACCTGTCCTGGCTCACCCGCGAAGCCGAGGCCCAAGGAATGCTGACGATCCTGGAAAAGGACCCCGTCCATTTCGTCATCGGCAAAGGCATGGGCGGCAGCTACTACTGGGATCCCAGCTACTGGCCTGAATTGTGGACAGTGTATCCTAGCAACTACGATTTCTCCGGCGACATCTGGTTCAATGGCCACTCGGTCTGGACCTACACTCTCTTTTCCGGCGGGGGCATTGGCTTGGTCCTGCACCTCGCGTTTTTTGGGGCGGCCGTTCTCCACGGACTGGCGGCGGTGAGGGCGTCCGCGAGGTCCGGGCGCGTTGATGGGCAGACGTGGCTGGGTTTTTTGCCGGTGTTCACGGTCTGCTGTCTGTTGAGCGAAAGTTTCACATCGAATCAACTCGCGGAGCGCCTGGCCGGCGTCATGCTGGGATTGTCGGCCGGTTTGCCCCAGGCGCTCTATCGATCGACGCGACGGCGGACGGCCGGCGTGCCGGTGGCGGGAGTGGCTTGCCAGCCGCCGTCACTCCGGTTGGCTCCGTCGCCTCCGGTCCCCACCCATGTCCGTTAAAACAATGCCGACCACCATTGCCCTCGCCGAGACCCGCTGGATGGGGCACCATCCGACGTTTTTTCGCGAGTTCACCGCGTCGCTGCGTCGGCTCGGGATGTTCGTCATCGCGCTATGCCCGCGGCCCGAGGAACTGGAGGAGGCGGATGGGATGTTTGCCGCGCGGCTCGATGCCCCATACTCCGGGCTGGTCACGCCGCTGGAAAACGACCCGGCTTCCACTTTCGCCCGCTGGTGGATCACGCGCCGCGTGCTCGACCGCGCCGAAGAAACGTGCGGGCGGCGGGCGGACATCGTGTTTTTTCCGTATCTCGACAACTATCTCCGATTTCTCCCGTTCGGACTGGTGCCGGATGTCGTGCTTGGGCGCCGTTGGAGCGGCCTTTATTTTAGAAACCAACACTTGGGTGGTTCCGGGCGGTCACCTGGGGCCTGGCTGCGTGACATGGCGAAGGGCGACCGGATCTTGCGCAGCCGTCAGGCGCTGCCTTGGATCGGGGTGCTCGACGAGCGATTTGACGAAGCGCTGGTCCGCCGATTAGGACGGCAGGCGCTGGCCTTCCCCGACATCACCGATGAAACGACACCGGCGCCACGGTCGAGCCGTGTGGACGACCTTCGGGCGAGGGCCAAGGGTCGTCCGATCGTCGGACTGGCCGGAAGCCTGGAGAAACGAAAAGGCCTGCTCACCATGCTGCGCACGGCGGAAGCGAGTGCGGCGGCCGGGGACAAGTGGTATTTTGCCGCGCTGGGGACTTTCACCGATGCGACGTTCACAACCGATGAACGGGCGTGGATCGAACAGACGCGCCATCGGCTCGCCGACTCGCTTTTTCTGGACATGACGCGGACGAGGATTCCGGACGGCGCAGAGTACAATGCGGTGGTGGCCTGCTTCACCGTGGCCTGGGCGGCGTACGAGAGTTTTCACGGGAGCAGCAATACCTTGACCAAGGCGGCGCTGTTCCGGCGGCCGGTGCTGGCGTCCGAGGGTGAATGCATTGGCGACCGTGTGGTGGCCCATGCGCTCGGGGCGACCTTTCCGGAACGCGACCACGTGGCGGCTCGGGCCGCGCTCGCCCGTCTGATCGACGAGGAAAAGGAGGGCGGGGTCGCGCGCGGGTACGACGGGTATCGGCGGCTGCATTCGCGCGCGCAACTGGACGCGGTGTTTCAGCGATTGGTGGCCAGCGCGCTGCCGGCGGCCAGCCAAGGATCCTATCCTGCCTGAGCCTCTCGGCTGGGATCCTCAGTGTCTTCGGCCACGAACGCACGGATGAGATCGCGGGCATAAAGTGTATCCCGATGACGCGGCGCTCATCGCGGCCATGGCGGCAGCCGTGCGACGAGGCTAATGAGCCTCGAGCCAATTGCTTCCGAAGCCGCTCTCGACGACCACGGGAACGCCTTCGAGCGGCAGGGCGTGGGCCATGAGTTTCTCGACGAGTGGACGGACGATCTCCTTTTCCGCGAGGGGAACTTCGAAGACGAGTTCGTCGTGGACTTGGAGGACCATGCGGGAGCGAAGTTGGGGCTGACGCAAAGCGGCGGCTATGCGGACCATGGCGAGCTTGATCATGTCGGCCGCGGTGCCTTGGATCGGGGTGTTGATGGCGGTGCGTTCGGCGGCCGAACGCACTGTCCGGTTGGCTGAGTTGATGTCGCGTAGATACCGACGACGCCCGCAGAGCGTCTCGACAAAACCTTGCTTGCGGGCGCCGGCGATCGTGCGGTCCATGTACTCCTTGATGCCGGGGTACTGCTTGAAATAGTTTTCGATCAGGGTTCTCGCCTGCTCGCGCGGGATGCCGAGCCGTTGAGCCAGTCCGAACGCGGAGATGCCATAAATGATGCCGAAGTTGACCATTTTCGCCGTGCGGCGCATTTCCGGGAGCAGCTGGTCCATCGGCACACCGTAGACCCGACTGGCGGTGGCGGCATGGATGTCGTGGCCGGCGGCGAACGCGTCGCGCAGAGCGGCATCCTGGCTGAGCGCGGCCATGACGCGCAGTTCGATCTGCGAGTAGTCCGCGGACAGGAGTTCGTGCCCTGGCGGAGCGAGGAAGGCGCGGCGGATTTCGCGACCCATGGGTGTGCGGATCGGGATGTTCTGAAGGTTTGGATTATTCGAGGACAGGCGCCCGGTGGCGGCGAGGAGTTGCAGAAACGTGGTGTGGACGCGTCCCGTGCGGGGAAACACGGCCAGGGGCAAGGCATCGACGTAGGTGCTGCGCAGTTTGGTGGCCTCGCGGTAGTCGAGGATTTTGGCGATGATCGGGTGGCTGTGCTCCAGCTCGTTGAGCACTTCCTCGTTGGTCTGGAATTGACCGGTTTTGGTTTTCTTCGGCTTGTCCGATAGCCGCAATCGATTGAAGAGCACGTCGCCAAGCTGCTTCGGGGAATTCAGATTGAACGGCACGCCGGCGAGGGACTGAATTTCCTTCTCCAGCGAGGCACTTTGGGTCGCCAGATCCTGGCTCATGGCCTTGAGAGCGGGCAGATCGAGGAGCATGCCGGCCCGTTCGACATCGACCAGGACGGGGAGAAGCGGCGCCTCGATTTCGTGGAAGACGCGATCCAGGCCTTTTTCAGTCAACTGGCGGCGAAATTGGGCGGCGAGCTGCCAGGTCACGTCCGCGTCTTCGGCGGCATAGTCGGCCACCTTTTCAAGTTCCTCGGCTGAGGCGTCGGCCATGGTGCGCGGACCGCCGAACAGATCGGCCTCGCCTCCCTTGGCCCCGGACCCGAGCAACGCCGTGATCGGGACGGGCGTGTAATTCAAGCACACTTCACTCAGGTAGTCCATGCCGTGGCGCTGGTCGGGATCGATCAGGGCGTGCGCCAGCATTGTGTCAAAGAATGGACCGACGGGTTCGAGCCCGAGCCACCCGAGCACGCTCAGGTCAAACTTCAGATTGTGGCCGATTTTTTCGATTTCGGGCCGGCTCATCAAGTCGCGGAACTCCCCGAGGACCCCACGGCCCGCGGTGCCGTCCGGCACGGGAACATACCAGCCGGTGTGAGCCTCCCAGGAAAACGCCAAGCCCACCAGTTCACATGTCTTCTCATCCAGGGAGGTCGTCTCGCAGTCGAAGCAAAAGGCGCGTTGCTTCGACAGTTGGTCGATTAACTCGGCGCGCTCCTCGCGGGTCCGGGCGATGCGGTAGGTGTGTGGCGTGTCGGCGATGGTGCGCAACGGGCGGTCAGGGGGACGATCGGCCTGGCCAGCGTCGGACGGTGGCGCGCCTCCAGTCGTTAAGAGCGGGCCAGCGGTGTCGGTGGTCGATGGGCTGGCGGGTGATTCCGTCTTCCCACCGCCGCGGCCGGCTTTGAAGGTATCGCCGAATAGTCGACGCCCGAGGGCATTGAATTCGAACTCCGTCAAAATCGCCTTGGTGCGTTCTTCGTCGAGTGGGCGCACGGCGAGGGCGTCGATCGACACGTCCAGCGGCACGTTGACATCAATGGCGGCCAACTGACGCGAGAGTCGGGCTTGGTCGGCATGCCTCTCCACGTTCTCCTTCTGCTTGCCTTTGAGTTCCGATGTCCGCTGCAGCAGTGTCTCCACCGTGCCAAACTGCTTGATGAGGGATTTGGCCGTTTTTTCCCCCACTCCCGGGATTCCGGGGATGTTGTCGACCGAATCGCCCATGAGTCCCAGTATTTCGATCACTTGTTCCGGGCGTTCGATTTCCCAGCGGGCACAAACTTCGGGCACACCCAGGATTTCCGGCGGCGCTCCGGCATTGCCGGGCTTGTAAATGAGCGTGTGAGGACCGACCAACTGGCCAAAATCCTTGTCGGGTGTGACCATGTACGTCTCGGTGTCGCCCGTCTGCTCGGCCCGTCGCGCCAGTGTGCCGATGATGTCGTCGGCTTCGTACCTGTCCAAGGTGAGTACGGGGATGTTCATGGCCTCGCAGAGGCGCCGGATGGCGGGCAGGGCCACCGACAGGTCTTCCGGCATCTCCTGCCGCTGGGCCTTGTACTCGGGATACGTCTCATGCCGCGCCGTCGGCACCGCCGTGTCAAACACCACCGCCACATGCGTCGGTTGCCGGTTTTTGAGCAACTCGATCAGCGTGTTGGCAAACAGGTAGAGAGCCGATGTGTTGATCCCCGTGGACGTCAGGATCGGCCGACCGATCAGAGCAAAATGAGCCCGGTACGCCAAGGCCATCCCGTCCAGCAAATACAACTTCCGCGTCATCGCCATTGCTCAGGCTAGACGTCGCACCGCCCTTGTCGCTCGGGAAATTTTCCCGGGTTGGGCGGTCTTGGTTCTTCGTTCTTGGTTCTTGGTTCTTGGTTCTTGGTTGTTGGTTCTTGATTGTTGGTTATTGATTGTTGGTTCTTGATTGTTGGTTCTTGGTTGTTGGTTCTTGGTTCTTGGTTCTTGGTTTGCGAAAGTTTTTCGCGGAGGGCAGATCGCCCACGGCATTCCGATGAAGGCTCGGATATGAGCCGTCTCAGGAGCGACGCTGGGTTGGTGTGCCGGGGTTACCCGGCACACGA
>JBJXFS010000207.1:0-40773 GCA_046155625.1 Verrucomicrobiales bacterium
TTGTTCAGCTTTTTTGGCCTGCCGGGTGTTGCCATTGCTACTCGTCGCGACCACGGGTTGCACGTCTTCTTCTGAGTCGAACCCGCCGGCGGGGTTCTATTCGCCCAATCTTAAGTGGAAAGACGAACCTATCGAAGACTGGAGAGGGAGCTCGGACATTTGCGCCGTCCACCAGGTGCCAATGCGCACCCAGATAGTCCCGAACGCGATCGACGGAATGGCGGAGAAAACCATGTTTCCAAATGCCGGGATCACTTACAATCCCGAGCGCTATCGGGGCAAACGCGGCCGGATTTACATATGTCCCCGGTGCCAAGATGAGTTCGAGAATTGGGTGAATGCTGAACCGAAGTGATGGGAGCCAGGTCACGGGCCTGGTGGCGAAAAGGCGAGCGTCTTTGAGGAAACTTGCGTGGACGAATAATCTACCTTGTCACCCCGGCGCCCGCCGCATACGTGCGGATGTAATCAAGCTCGATCTCGAAAGGGGCCTGTTTTTTGTCGCCGAGGAGGATGCCGAGGCGGTGGATTTTCGAAGGATCGAACTTTTCGTCGGGCAGTTCGATGCCGCGGAAGCTGCCTTTGAAGTCGGCAAAGGGAACGTTCACTTCCATCCACTCTCCCTTGGTGGTGGCGAACTCGGCCGAAAACGAGACCTCCATGCCCCGATATCGCACGTCGGTGGCGAGGCTCACCTGGTAGGTGCGTCCGTCGCCCTTCACGCGCAGGACCAGTCCGAGATGGGAGCTGAGGTCCAGAGCCACGTCGCCACTGCGAAAGCTCGAAAACCCACTATTGTTTTCGAGCGACAGCGTGCCGCTGAACTTGATGATACCGGCCTGGCTCGGGGTGAGACTGCCCTGCGAAAGGCCGCCCATGACGCCGTCGTCCACGACCGTCCACTTTATGTCGTCGGCCTCGTCGAATTCCGTGATCGACCGACGTTGCGGCGCGCCGGGGTCATCCGCTGACTGCACGGTACCGGCAAGACTGACCGCCAGCCCGACGGCGGCAGCGACACAGGGTAGGACTGATGAGATGACCATGACAATTGGAACGTCCCACCGGCCCAAACGGATTCCCACGCCTTTCGCTCAGACCTCGCGTCCGCCGCGGAAGTATTCGAGCACGGTCGCGGGGCTCAGCGATTTCGCCTGCGGCTGGATTTCGGGGAGGTAGCGGGGATGGAGTTCCTTGGCCTTGGCGAGAAGCGGTTCGTTGACCGCCTGCGATCCCCACACCGTCCTGAATCTGGAACGTCGGTCTCGGGTAGGGGCGGCGCGTCCCGCCCGCCGCAGCCATCGCGCTCTTGCTTCGCGCTCACGCTGAGTTCACATTAATCTCCTTCCAAAGCCAACGTGATTGCCATCACTGAAATTGCGGCGCGAGTGGTCGGGGCGGCGGGCTGGGTGCTTTGCGGCGGCCTCGTGGTGGGCCGTGGGTTGGCTGGAACAGCGTCCGCGGAAGAAGCCCGCTGGGTGCGGGGGATTAATCTGAATGGTCCCGCCGCGACGATTGAGGATCGGGCGTGGGAAGCGGAGGCGGGAGCAGTCGATTTTCGCGCATCGGGCGAAAATTTCGCAAATCCATCGATCGTGTTGCGCCCGCCGACCGAAGCGGAGCGGACGCAGATGCTGCGGAGCAGCCGGATCGGGTCGCGGGTTGACTTGACGTTCTCGAACCTTCCGGCGGGAAAGTATCAAGTGGTGCTGCACGTGTGGGAGGACACCATGAGCGAGCAATATGCGCTGATGGTCAACGGCCAGGCGGTCATCGAGGAGTTTCACAGCGGTGGCCCGGGCACATGGCACCGGCTGGGGCCGTGGCCGTGCGAGAGCGTGGACGGCACGATCACCGTGGGTGCGAAGGCGCCGGGCCATGGCGCGGCCAATTTGTCCGGGGTTGAGCTGTGGGCGGGCGATGGACCCTTGCCGGCGCCACCGGCCCGGGCCTTCGCCAGCGACCCGACGCCCGATCAAGTGGTGTTTTTCGAGAGCCAGGTGCGACCGGTTCTCGTCAACCATTGCTACGAATGCCACAGCGCCAAATCGACTGAGCTCAGAGGCGGGCTGCTTCTCGATTCGCGTGCCGGCGTGGCGCGCGGCGGCGACCACGGACCTGCGGTTGTACCCGGTGACCCGGAGGCCAGCCTGCTGGTCCAATCGATCCGACGGGTCCTGCCCGACTACGCCATGCCGCCCAAGGATCCGCTCAGCCCCCACGAGGTGGATGCCTTGGTCGAGTGGGTGCGTCAGGGTGCGCCCGACCCGCGCACCGATGACACCGTGGCCGTGGCCTCGGCGAAACACGGGATCGACTGGAATCAGGCGCGCCAATGGTGGTCGTTTCGGCCACTGACCTCGCCTCCCGTGCCCGCGGTCAAAGA
Source organism: Verrucomicrobiales bacterium (assembly GCA_046155625.1). Taxonomy (GTDB): domain Bacteria; phylum Verrucomicrobiota; class Verrucomicrobiia; order Verrucomicrobiales; family V1-33; genus CAJBME01. The sequence goes on from JBJXFS010000207.1 coordinate 2,387, forward strand.
TGACACATGGCCGCTCAACGACATCGACCGCTTCATCCTCGCCAGCCTGGAAAACGCCGGGCTGACCCCGGCCCCGGATGCCCCGGCCCGCGCCCTGGCCCGCCGGCTTCACTACACCCTGACCGGGCTCCCTCCGACTCCCGAGGAGGCCGACGCGTTTCACGCCGAACTGCTGGGCAATCCCGATACCGCGATGCCCGCGCGGGTCGACCGACTGCTCGCCAGTCCGCGCTACGGCGAGCGCTGGGGGCGCCACTGGCTCGACGTCGCGCGGTATGCCGACACCGCCGGGGACAATTCCGATTTTCCCATCCCGCAGCACCATCGGTACCGCGATTGGGTGATCGACGCCTTCAATCGCGACCTGCCTTACGACGAATTCGTGCGCGACCAGCTTGCCGGCGACCTGGCCGCGGACCGCACGGTCGATCAACTGGTCGCCACCGGCTACCTGGCCAACAGCCGCCGGTTCGGGTCGCGCGTCGAGGACTACCCGCAGCACCTGACCATCGAGGATACCATCGACAACTTGGGGCGCACATTCCTTGGGCTCACCCTGAACTGCGCCCGCTGCCACGATCACAAGTTCGACCCCGTCACCGCGGAAGATTATTACGCGCTTTACGGCATCTTCAGCAGCACTCGCTATCCATGGCCGGGGATCGAGCTCGACCAGCAACAGCGCGACTTCGTGCCCATGGTGCCTTCGACCCAAGTCGAAGCCGCCACCGCGGCTCATCGTCAGCACCGCGAAGACCGCCAGCGCTTGCGGTCGGAAATCGGCAAAACCGAAGAACGCCTCAAGGAGCCCAAGGATGACGCCGACCGCGCCGCCTTGGAAAAGAAGCGCGATGAATTGCGGGCCGCGTTGGAGGCGTTGGAGCACACGCCGGTCCCCGCCCTGGCCTATGCGATGGCTGACGGCCCGCGGCGTGGCGACGCCCGGGTTCAGCTTAAAGGCGATCCGGCCAAACCCGGGCCCGTCGTGCGTCGCCGTTTCCTCAGCGTGCTCGGCGGCGCGCCATTGTCCGACGGCGTACCCGGCAGCGGCCGCCGCGAGCTGGCCGATTGGATTCTTGCGCCGGACAACCCGCTGGCCGCGAGGGTCATGGTCAATCGAATCTGGCTTCACCATTTCGGCAAAGGCCTGGTCCCGACCCCGAATGACTTCGGCAAGCAAGGGAAACCGCCGACCCATCCGGAGCTGCTCGACTGGCTGGCCGTCCGGTTCATCGCCGAAGGCTGGAGCGTCAAGGCCATGCACCGGCTGATCCTGAACTCGCGCACCTATCGCCTGGCCACCGCCGCCTCGCCGCCGGACGATCCCACCAACCAGTGGTACAGCCACTTTCCGCGGCAGCGGCTCGATGCGGAAGCCATTCGCGACACGTTGTTGTGGCACGGCGGCCATCTCGACCTGTCTCCCGCCGGCCCGCATCCGTTTCCCCCGGAAGACGAGAGGAACTTCACCCAGCACAATCCTTTCAAGGCGGTGTACGACACCAATCGCCGCAGCGTGTATCTCATGACCCAGCGCATCCAGCGCCATCCCTTTCTCGCCATCTTCGACGGCGCCGATCCGTCGACCAGCACCCCCCTGCGCGGCACCAGCACCACTCCACTCCAAGCGCTTTTCCTCATCAACGATCCGCTGGTCCACGCCCAAGCCAATGCGTTCGCCAACCGGCTGCTCGCCGACGCCCCAACGGAAACCGAGCGCCTCGACCTCGCCTTCCGCCGCCTGTTCGCCCGCCCCGCCGCCCCGGACGAAACCGCCCAAACCGCCGGATTCCTCGCCGCCGCCCGCCAGACGCTGCGCACCAGCGGCACTCCCGATGATCAAATCGAGCCCGACGCCTGGGCCGCCCTGGCTCGTTCTTTGTTCCGCCTCAGCGAGTTCGTTTATCTCGACTAACCTCATGATTCTGACTTCGGGCACCGCTTGAGAAGGCGAAACGGGGCTTCTTTTCACCACGCCCCCACCGCCTACGAGCCCGGGAGGTCTCGTCCCACCTCCAGCTTCAAACGCCCGCTGAAACCTCTATACAAATGCTTCAAGTTTTTCCAATGCAAGGCATTGTGACGATAGCGGACATCGCTGCCAATGCCAAGAATCTTCTGCGCCTGGCTCCGGCCTTGTCGCGAATATGGACAAACTCCGGTGCCGGGCTGGAATGGGGTCGGGCCGTTGGCCCTGTCGCAGTGGCACTGAATACCGAATATTTCTGAATACCGAATACTGACCGCCGACCACCGACCGCCGCCCATGTTCCCGAACCCACGCTGTCCTCGCCGCCGCGACGCCATCCGCTCGCTGGCGGGCGCCTCGCTGCTTTTGCCGGGGGTCGTCTCGCGCCTGCTGGCGGAAACGTCCGGCGACCCGCTCGCCCCGAAGTCGCCGCGCCTGCCCGGACACGCGCAGCGCGTCATCTTCATTTTTTCCAACGGTGGCGTATCGCACATGGACACGTTCGATTACAAGCCAACGCTCTTTGCCGCCGACGGCAAGACGACCGGCATCGGGGGCGGGCTGTCGAATCAACAGCGCGTCCTGTTGAAACCGGGCTGGGAATTCCGCCCGGGCGGCCGGTGTGGCACGTTGGTGAGCGATCTGTTTCCCCACCTGCGCGGGTGCATGGACGACATTTGCCTGGTCCGATCCATGCAGTCGAACGACAACGAGCATTACAACGCCACTCTCGGCATGCACACGGGCTCGTTCTTCTTCTCGCGCCCGGGCATGGGTGCCTGGGTGAGCCACGGGCTCGGCACGCTGAACCAAAACCTGCCGTCGTTCATCGTGCTTGCCCCGCATCTGCCGTACGCGGGCCTGCAGATCTTCAACAACGACTTCCTCCCCGCCCACCATCAGGGCGTGCGCGTCATCCCAGGCAAGGAACCGATCGCCAATCTCGACCGCCGCACATCGCCTGCTTCGCTCCAGGAACTCGAACTCGGGCTCGCGGACGCCTTCAACCGCCGCCACCTCGCCGATCGCGCTCACGACACCGACCTCACGGCCCGCCTGCGCACATTCGAAACCGCCTTTCACATGCAGACCGAGGCCAGCGACGTCTTCGACCTGGCCCGCGAATCCGAGGCCACCCACGCCCTCTACGGGCTCATGCGAGGCCAGACCGACGGCTTCGGTTGGCAATGCCTGGTCGCCCGGCGCCTCGCCGAGCGGGGCGTTCGGTTCATCGAGTTGGTCGACGGCAGTTCAAGCCACAATTGGGACCAGCATGGCGACATGGCCGAACATGCGCAGCACGCCAAGAACATCGACCAGCCGATCGCCGGGCTGCTGAAGGACCTCAAGCAGCGTGGCATGCTCGACGACACACTGGTCGTTTGGACCACCGAATTTGGGCGCACCCCGGGGGTCGATGGGACCAAGGGCCGCGGCCACCACAGCGCGTGTTTTTCGTCGTGGCTCGCGGGGGGTGGCGTGAAGGGCGGCGTGGCCTATGGCGCCACCGACGAACTCGGCGCCACCGTGGCGGAAAACAAAGTCCATGTTCATGACTTCCACGCCACCATCCTCCATTGCCTGGGTCTCGACCACGAGAAGCTCACCTACCGCCACGGCGGACGCGATTACCGTCTGACCGATGTGCACGGCAACGTGGTCCAGGCCCTCCTCGGGTAGGGCGATTGGCCGCGACAATTGCATGACGAGCGCGACGGCCTGCGTCCATTCTGCCGTGTGGCCGACACCTACGACGCTCTCATCATCGGATCCGGACCGAACGGCTTGGCGGCGGCAATCACGCTGGCGCGCGCCGAGTTGTCGGTGCTGGTGATTGAGGCGCGCGAGACGGTGGGTGGCGGGACTCGCACGGCCGAACTCACACTGCCCGGATTTCGGCACGACGTCTGTTCGGCGATCCACCCGCTGGCGTCGTCCTCGCCCTTCTTCCGGTCGGTGCCGCTGGAAAACTTCGGGCTCGAGTGGATTCACCCGGAGATCCCGCTCGCCCACGCGATGGACGGGGGACGGGCCGTGGCGCTTCATCGCGATGTCGAACGGACGGCGGCCGGTCTCGGCCAGGACGGTCCCAAGTATCGACGGACCATCGGCGCGCTGGCGGCGCAGGCGGAGGCGCTTTTCGACGACCTGCTGGGCCCGCTGCCGCTGCCGCCGCGGCACCCGGCCGCACTGGGCAGGTTCGGGTGGCACGCGTGGCGCAGTGCGGTCGGCTGGGCGCGGTCGACCTTCCGCACGCCGGAAGCGCGTGCCTTGTTTACCGGCAATGCCGCGCACGCCTGGTTGCCGCTCGACCGCCCGCTCACCGCGGCGGTCGGGCTGATGCTGCATGTCAGCGCCCATTATGCCGGATGGCCGGTGGCGCGCGGCGGGTCACAGGCGATCGCCGACTCGATGGCGGCGTATTTCCGCTCGCTCGGCGGCGAGATCCGAACCGGCTGGGAGGTGAAAGCCATCGGCGATCTGCCGCGCGCCCGGGCCATCGTCTTCGACACGTCACCCCAGGCGCTGGCCGCCATCGCCGGCGACCGGTTGGCGCCGCGCTATTGCGCCAGCCTGAACCGCTACCGCCACGGCCCAGCCGCATACAAACTCGACGTTGCCCTCAGCGCGCCCATTCCGTGGCGGGCACCCGACTGCCGCCGCGCCGGCACCGTGCACGTCGGCGGCACGATGGAAGAGATCGCCGAAGCCGAAGCCGCCATCTGGAAAGGGCTCCTCCCCGCCCAGCCATTTATTCTCGTCGGCCAGCAGAGCCTCTGCGACCCGGCTCGGGCTCCCGACGGCCGCCATACGGCCTGGATCTACGCCCATGTGCCCGCGGCCAGCACCGCCGATGCCACCGAGGCGGTGCTCGATCAGGTCGAAAACCATGCCCCCGGCTTCCGCGCCACCATCCTCGCCCAGCACGTCATGCGGCCGCTCGAATTCCAAGCCTACAACCCGAATTTCCTCGGCGGCGACATCATCGGGGGCGTGCAAGATTGGCGCCAAATGTTCACGCGACCAGTCGCGCGGTGGAATCCCTACACCACCCCGACCCGCGACATTTTCCTTTGCTCGGCCGCTACACCTCCCGGCGCGGGCGTTCACGGCATGGCCGGCTGGCACGCGGCCCGGACGGCGTTGCGGAATGTCTTTGGTGTCGGGTAACAAAGCAGTCATTGACACGTTTATGTATATGATATTCGATACATATCCATGGCCAGCACTGTTCGAATTTCCTCGCGCGGGCACGCTCTCTTGAGCCAATTAGCCCGCGAAACCGGATCGAGTCGCACTGAGTTGCTCGACGCGGCGCTCGAAAGTTTCCGGCGCCTGCGGATTCTGGAGTTGACGCAGGCTGGCTACCTCGCTCTGGCGGAGGAAAAAGCCGGTTGGGACGCCTACGGGCGGGAGATTCGTGAGTCGGATGGAACCACGGGCGACGGTCTGGATTCATATACCCCTTGATCATGCCCATTCCTCCCTTCACCCCCGGGCGCGGCGAAATCTGGCTGGCCGATTTAAGCCCTGTGCTTGGGCATGAGCAGTCTGGTCGGCTCCCAGTCCTCATTGTTTCGGTAAATGCCTTTAATCAAAGCCGCGCTGAGTTGGTCATAATAGTCCCAGTGACTTCGACCCTCCGCCGACTCCCGCTGCACGTCGTTGTTCAGCCACCCGAAGGAGGCCTGACCCAAGCCTCAGCCATCATGTGCGAGGCGGTCCGCTCAATCAGCAAGGATCGTCTCATCGTGCGATGGGGCGGCCTCCTCCCGCAAACTCTGGCTTTCGTGGACGACCGCTTGCGGATCGTCATGGGGCTGTGAGGGCATCCTTAGAACAAAAAGTACCGTTGCGCCATGGGCAGGACGCTGGCCGGCTCGCAGCGGAGTTCGCGGCCGTCGGCTTTGACGGTGTATGTTTCCGGGTCCACTTCGATTTTTGGCAGGGCGTCGTTCCAGAGCAGGTCGCGTTTGGTGACGGTGCGGCACGCCTTGACGGCGCTGAGGGTTTTTTGCAGGCCGAGCGGGGCCAGCGTCCCTGACGCCATCGCGTGCTGGCTCACGAAAGTGAGCGATGTGGCGTAGCGCGCGCGGCCGTGGGCGGCGAACTGCGGGCGGTAGAACGTCGGTTGCGGGGTCGGGATGCTGGCGTTCGGGTCGCCCATGTTGGCCATGGCGATGAGGCCGCCCTTGAGCACGACCTCCGGTTTGACGCCAAAAAACGCCGGTTTCCAGACCACGAGGTCAGCCAGTTTTCCGACCTCGATGCTGCCGACTTCATGAGCGATGCCGTGGGTCAGGGCCGGATTGAGCGTGTATTTGGCCACGTACCGGAGAGCGCGAAAATTGTCCGCGGCGCGGTGGGCGGGCGGTCCGTCGAGCACGCCGAACTGGACTTTCATTTTGTGCGCCGTCTGCCATGTGCGGGTGATGACTTCGCCGAGGCGCCCCATGGCCTGGCTGTCGCTCGACATCATGGAGATGGCGCCAAGATCGTGCAGCAGGTCTTCGGCCGCGATAGTTTCCGGCCGGATCCGCGACTCGGCGAAGGCGACGTCCTCCGGGATGCGCGAATCGAGGTGGTGGCAGACCATGAGCATGTCGAGATGCTCATCGATGGTGTTGACCGTGAACGGGCGGGTTGGGTTGGTGGACGAGGGCAGGACGTTGGCTTCGCCGCAGACGCGGATGATATCGGGGGCGTGGCCACCGCCGGCGCCTTCCGAGTGGTACGTGTGGATGGTGCGTCCCTTGAAGGCGGCCAGGGTGGATTCGAGGAACCCGGCCTCGTTAAGGGTGTCCGTGTGAATGGCAACTTGGACGTCGAGTTCATCGGCGACACCGAGGCAGGCGTCGATGGCGGCGGGCGTGGTTCCCCAATCCTCGTGCAGCTTGAGCCCGATGGCGCCGGCGCGCACTTGCTCACGCAACGGCTCCGGAGTCGAACAATTTCCTTTGCCCAGGAAACCGAGGTTCATTGGGTAGGCCTCGGCCGCCTGGAGCATGCGATGCAGGTTCCACCGGCCCGGAGTGCAGGTGGTGGCGTACGTCCCGTGGGCCGGCCCGGTGCCGCCTCCCAGCATGGTGGTGACGCCGCTGGCGAGGGCGTGTTCGATTTGCTGCGGGCAGATGAAATGGATGTGGGTGTCGATTCCCCCGGCCGTGACCAGGCATCCTTCGCCGGCGATGACCTCGGTGGCCGCGCCGATCACCATGTCGATGCCGTCCTGCAACAGGGGATTGCCGGCATGCCCGATCCCGACGATGCGGCCGTGTTTGATTCCAATGTCCGCCTTCACCACGCCCTGCACCGCATCCAGGATCGTCGCATTCGTGATCACCAAATCCACACACTCGGCGTCCAGAGCCAACGGCGATTGCGCCATGCCGTCGCGTAGCACCTTCCCACCGCCAAATTTCACTTCGTTGCCGTAGCCACCGCGCTCGGCAATCAAATCGCGCTCGACCTCGATGAACAATTCCGTGTCGGCCAGCCGGACGCGGTCGCCGATGGTCGGGCCAAACATGCTGGCGTGCTGGCGGCGGGTCAGTTTCATGCGGGCAGCGGGCCGTTGACCAAGTTGTTCAAGCCGTAGACTTCGCGCTTGCCGGCAAACCCCACGAGCGCGACTTCGCGGGTGTCGCCCGGTTCGAATCGGACCGCCGTTCCCGCGGGAATATTGAGCCGAAACCCCATGGCGGCCGCGCGGTCGAAGCGGAGCGCGGTATTGACCTCAAAGAAGTGAAAATGGCTGCCGACCTGGATCGGGCGGTCACCCGTGTTGGAAACAACCACCGTGACCGTGGGCAAGCCGGCGTTTGCTTCCAAGTCGGGGGCTTCAGGCGGATGGATGATTTCTCCGGGGATCATGGGTGATGGGAAGAGGGAGGAAGGACGGAAGGGACTTCAGGGGCGAAGGGGCGAAGGGGCGAAGGGGACGGGGAGGGTACCCTGGAAAGCGGTTCATCGGACGGGGTCGTGGACCGTGACCAGTTTGGTGCCGTCAGGGAAGGTCGCCTCGACTTGGACTTCGTGAATCATCTCTGGCACTCCCTCCATGACTTCATCGCGCCTCAGGATGGTCGTGCCGAAACTCATCAGGTCGGCCACGGATCGCCCGTCCCTCGCTCCTTCGAGGATTTCCGCTGTGATCAACGCCACTGTTTCCGGATGGTTGAGTTTTACGCCGCGATCGCGCCGACGGCGCGCCACATCCGCGGCGACGACGATCAGCAGTTTCTCCTGCTCCCGGGGTGAGAGGTGCATCGTGTGAAGAATCAGTTATCGGCGGACGCGGAACGGCGCCAGCGCGTCGCCCCCCCCCGCTGCGACGCCCAAAGCATCGCCGCCGCCCCCGCCACGCTCACCGCCACTGCCGGCCAGGAAACCCGAGACGCCGGCACGGCCATCCGCGCCGCGGGTGATTCGAACTCGTCGATCTCGTCGTGCGGTGGCCCATGGTGCGCCCGCGCCACGGGGGCTCCCAGGACCACGCAGGTCACGAAAAGAACAACAGTCGCCAATGGTCGGTAGGTCATGAGATTGAGAGCGCGAATAGGCGGGTACATAAGCGCTCGCCCTCGGCAATTAAGCAGATGCTGTGCCACCGAGGGGGCTAAGCGGTTCCCCTGGGAGAGGCGGGCCGAGGCCGCCATAACAGCAAGAACGTTTTCGCCTCGTCTTCGCTTTCGATTGCGGTGAGCCCGTTCTCTGGTTCTGGTGTGCCATGACGATTCGACTACACGAAGTAGTTGCGGTGGGTTGCGTGTGCTGGGTGGTGGCGGGTGGAGCCTGGGGTCAGGAGGATACATTGCTGAAGAAGGGGGACGAAGCGCTGGCGGCGGGCGATTTTCCGGCGGCGAAGCGGCATTTCGAATCGGCGGCGAAAGGGGCGTTCGCGCCCGCGCGGGCGTACTTGGGGGCGGGCAAGGCGGCGTTCGCGCAAGCCGACTACGCGGACGCGGCGCGTCAGTTCGGTTACGCGAGTTTGGCGCGGGGGGTGACGCCTGCGGAAGAGGCCAATGCGCTGGCTGGCAAGGCGGCGGCCGGGTTTGAGTCGGTGCGTGAAGCGATGGACGAAGCGATGGTGGCGCAGTCGGTGGAGGAATTGTTTGTCGCGCTTGAGCGCGACCCGAAGTGCGTCGTCGCGCTCGTCTGGCGCGGGTATTTGCGGACGCTGCGCGCGCTCAACCACGAGGAGGAAAACAACGCGCTGGCCGACCTGAAGGCGGCCCACGAACTCGGCGAAGACGGATGGCTGCTCTATCTCGCCCGCGGGTGCATCGCCATCGGCCATGGAGATGCCACCGAGCGCGACAAGGCGTTTCGCCATGCGCGCGCGCGCATTGACGCGGAGCTGAAATCCCGTCCCGCGCACCTCCACGCCTGGCTCAAAAACGTCGAGCTGGGCGAGCGCACAGGCGATGTGGACCGCCTCATCGCCGACCACACGGCCATCCTCAAGCGCTGGCCCGGCCGCGTGGAGTCGCTCGCCGCCCGTGGTCAGGCGCATGTCCTCAAGCGCGATTTCCCGGCGGCCATCGCCGACTGCACGGCCGCGCTTGACCGGGGCGATCGGCGTTCCCTGGTTTACTGGTGGCGTGGGTACGCCCGCACGTGGACAGGCGATTATGACGGCGCCCTGGACGATCTGGGCGAGGCCATCGTCCTCAATCCGGACCTCAAAGGGCCGCTGGCCCGCCGCGCCTGGCTCCAGAACGCCCGCGGCGAACACGCCATGGCCGTGGATGACGCGACCCGCGCCCTGGAACGCTGGCCGGACGACCTGGAAGCACTCGCCGAGCGCGGGTATGCCCACAAGGAGCTCGGCCAGACCGACCAGGCGATGCGCGACTTCGATGCCGTGCTCAAAGCACAGCCAAACGACGCCACCCTCCTTCGATATCGCGCCGAGACGCGCAATCTGAAGCGCAACTTCCTTCAGGCCCGCGAAGACGCCAGCGCCGCCATCAAGCTCGCCCCCAACGACGCCTACGCTTGGCGAGCCCGCAGCGTGGCCCGCATCGGACTGAAGGAATACGACCTCGCCGTGGCCGACGCCACCAAAACCATCGAACTCCTCCCCAACCATGCCCCGGGTTACATCAACCGCGGGGCCGCCAGGCGCGAACAAAAACGCTACGCCGATGCCCTCAAAGACTATGACCAGGCGGTCGCCCTCGATCCTCAAAACCCCGCCTGGTACCTCGACCGGGCCGAGATCCATGACAAAATGGGACGCCCCGATAAGGCGCGCGATGACATGAAAAAAGCGCGGGAACTGGAAAAAAGGTGACCACAAAAAAGTGCCATTGGAACCACGAAAGTCACGAAACACACGAAAATTCATTGAGTTAGGACAAGCGATCTCCTTATCCATCAGGTGCACGGTGATAATTGGGCAACGCCGTGGTTTTTCGCGTGTTTTGTACTTTTCGTGGTTCTCATCCGGGTCTTCAGGGTCAATCGTCTCCTTCGTGGTTCCCATCCCGGTTCTTGGCGCGGGAACCCGGTTCGCGCTCGGGTGTAGAAGAGGGAGTGGCTTTTTGGTTCTGCGGCACCATCAAGTCCGTGGAAGGGTGACAGCCGCGGCCCGCCACTCCAGGGAGATAAGCCCTGCAAAAATCTGCCGTGCCGCTCTTGTGAGCCGGGGTAAATGCGCTATCGGCTCCACATGTCGAGCAACGCGAAATCGTCGGCCACCAAGCCGGGCCTGATTGTGGTGACGGGAGCCGCCGGGCTCATCGGGAGCGCCATCGCCTGGGGCCTGAACCGCCGCGGTCAGGAAAACCTCCTGCTCGTCGACTCGCTCGACACCAGCGAAAAATGGAAGCACCTCCCGCCGCTCCGGTTCGCCGATTACATGCAGGCGGACGATTTCCTGGCGAAACTCGAGACCGCCCCGGCCCACTTCGGCAACGTCCACGCCGTCTACCACCTCGGCGCCTGCTCCGCCACCACCGAACGCGATGCCGCCTACCTGATTCGCAACAACTTCGAGTTCACCAAGTCCCTCTGCAACTGGGCCATCAGCCGCCGGTCCCGGTTCATCTACGCCAGTTCCGCCGCCACCTACGGCGATGGCGCCCACGGCATGGATGACAAGTCCGACGACCTGGCCCGGCTCCGGCCGCTCAACATGTACGGGTATTCGAAACACCTGTTTGACGTGCACGCCCAGCGCGCCGGGTTCCTCCGCCATATCATCGGCCTCAAATACTTCAACGTCTTCGGCCCCAACGAAGACCATAAGGGAGACATGCGCAGCGTCGTCGCCAAGGCCTACGACCAAATCCGCTCCACCGGCCGCCTCAGCCTGTTCAAAAGCCACCGGCCCGACTTCGCCCACGGCATGCAGCGGCGCGATTTCCTCTACGTCAAGGACGCGGTCGACATCACTCTCCACCTTGCCGAAAAACCACTCGCCAGCGGCCTCTACAACGTCGGCTCCGGCGAGGCGCGCACCTGGCTCGATCTCGCTCAAGCCGTCTTCGCCGCCCTCGGCCGCGACCCGCAGATTGACTTCATCGACATGCCGGAAGCCTTGCGCGATAAATATCAGTACCATACCTGCGCCGACATCGCGAAACTCCGCGCCACCGGCTACACCCGGCTGGCGACATCCCTCACCGAGGCCGTCCGCGACTACGTCATCAACTACCTCGTTCCCGGTCGCTTCCTCGGGGACGAACGACCCGACGAGGGTTAGGGTCTAATAATTACACCGGCGGCAGGTCGTATTTGTTTCCGGCCGCGCAGTTGATGAGAAGCACTGATTCGTGCGGACCGATGCGGCCGGTGGCGCATTCCTGTTCGTAGGCGGCCAGGGTCGCGGCGGATTCAGGGCAGAGCAGCATCCCTTCGCGGGTGGCGCATCGGTCGCGGGCGTCGAGGATGGCGTCGTCGTCCACGGTGGTCGCGAATCCACCGCTTTCGCGAATGGCGCGAATCATGAGGAAATCGCCCACTGCGGCGGGAACACGAATCCCCGAGGCCACGGTGCGTGCGTCCGGCCACGGGTCGGCATGATCGCGACCGAGCTGCCAAGCCCGTACGATGGGCGCGCAGCCGCTGGCCTGGACCACGACCATGCGTGGCAACGGCCCCTCAAGCCAGCCGATGGCCTTGAGTTCCTGAAAGGCCTTCCACATGCCGATCAGGCCGGTGCCACCGCCGGTCGGATAGAGGATGACCTCGGGCAGCCGCCAATCGAACTGTTCGGCGATTTCCAGGCCCATGGTTTTTTTTCCCTCGAGGCGGTAGGGTTCTTTCAGGGTCGAAAGGTCAAACCATCCGTGGCGCGCCGCCCCCTCGGCCACGCGTTTCCCGCAATCGGTAATCAGGCCGGGCACTCGCTCGACCCGAGCCCCTTGAGCGGCGGTCTCGCGGATGTTGATTTCCGGTGTGTCGTCCGGACAAAAAACGAAGCACTCCATACCGGCGCGCGCGGCATAGGCAGCGCAGGCGGCACCGGCATTCCCGTTGGTCGGCAGGGCGACGCGGGTGCGACCGAAGGCGTGCGCCATGGAAATAGCCATGGCGAGCCCGCGCGCTTTGAATGATCCTGTTGGAAGCCGCGCCTCGTCCTTGACGTGCAGCGCTCCGCTCCCGGCCTCCAATCGAGACAGGCGGAGCACGGGCGTCATTGGCTCGCCAAGCGACACAAGGCTCGCCGCTGCCGGCACCGGGAGAAACTCGCGGTATCGCCAGAGGCCGGGCGGCCGGGCGGCCAGCGCCCGCTTGTCCAAGGAGCGCGCCAACGCTGGCAGGTCATATCGCACGAGAAGCGGCCTCCCGGCCCGGGATAACCCATGCTCTTCGCCAGCCGAGTACCGCTCGCCGGTCAGGCCGCACTCGAGGTGGGTCACGAAATGCGGTCGGTCGACGGTCAGGTTGGCCATGGGGTGCGTAAGGACAGGAACGGAGAACAGGTCAGCCCCATTTGATGCGACGCACGCACTTTGTCGGGGCTCCCTACAAATTTCCCCCATGTCGGCCCTGGGGCTTTTACGGCGTATTGAAAGAATCAAAGAACGAATCGTTTTATTGGGTGCCGCGAAATAATGCAGCCAGCTTGAAAAAAATCAGATTCACTTATGAAATTCGCGGGAACCGAATCCGATTTGTCGACGTTTTCCGATTGACTTGGCGGGGGGATCCCATTAATTCTTCTCCCGCTTTGCACCGGACCGCCCCACTCAAAGGAAGACTATTCCATAAAAATTTCGTTAAAGATTGAGCGAGACCGGACGTTGGCACCCCAAGACAATTTAAGGGCAGGAGAACGCTTCCTGCTGACATTGGCTTGTGGCAGCACGGGCACCTTCCCAGACGGCATCCTCATCTTTCCATGGAACTCGACGGCGGCATTAAAATTTACCTGCGCGAAATCGGCAAGACCCCCCTCCTCACCCCGGAGGAGGAGGTCAAGCTGGCCTCGCGCATCAAGAAGGGCGGACCCGACGGCAAGAACGCGCGGGACCACATGATTCGCGCGAATCTTCGATTGGTCGTGAAGATTGCGCAGGACTATGCAAACTACGGGCTGCCACTGCTCGACCTCATTTCCGAAGGCAACATTGGCCTGATGAAGGCGGTGGAGCGCTTTGACCCGAACAAGGGAGGCAAGCTGTCGACCTACGCCGCCTGGTGGATCAAGCAGTCGATCAAGCGGGCGCTGGCGAACCAATCCAAGACGATCCGTCTGCCGGTCCACATGGTGGACAAGATCTCGAAGATGCGGCGGGTGGCGATGGCCATGTCCGAGGACTTGGGGCGGGAGCCGACCGACGACGAACTTTCGGAGGAAATTGGGATCGATCGGGCGAAGCTGGCGCAGTTGAAGGCGGCGAGCTTGCGACCGGCCTCGCTGGATGCGCCGATTTCGGATGACGACACAACGGAATTCGGGGAGATCATCGGGGACGAGCGGGCCCAGAATCCTCTGGAGATGCTGGCCCACCGGAACATGCATGACCAGCTGGACGGTCTGCTGACGGTGTTGGACGACCGCGAACGCAAGATCATCGATGCCCGTTTTGGGCTGGCAGGGCAGAAGCCGCGCACGCTGGAGGAAGTGGGACAGGAATTCGGCGTGACCCGCGAGCGGATCCGCCAGCTCCAAAATATCGCCTTGAAGAAACTGCGCCGCGCGCTCCAGAAGAAGGAGGACCCGCGTCCCAAGCCCCTGAAAGGCAAGGGGAAAAAAGGAAACGAGGCAGCGGCTGAAGCGGGCGAGGATGGGATGGAAGGAATGGAAGACGAGGAGGACGAGGAGGACGAAGGTTGAGAGGTTGGCGGCGGCGACCGGCGCCGGCGGGTGGGCGGCGGTCGCCCGCCCGGCCCTGGATCAGGTCGGCGGCTGTATCCTGTTGATCCTAAAAAGGACGGTGGAAACTACGAATTTCACAAATGGCCACGAATGATCAGCGGGTTAGGCAAAACCATCCCCACACTTGCCGAGTGGAGGACGTACAGGGAGCCACGCCTTGGTTATTCGTGTGATTCGTGGTTCCCATCCCGGTTCTGAGGTTGATTCATGTTCCTGCCGCGCCGCCGCCCGACCGCTGCTGAAGATCCCACGGTGACGGTGGTGCCAGCGGGTCGGCCGGGCCCTGTGCATTGGACCCTGGTGCTCGCCGGTCTGGTGCTCGCGGGATGGTTGTACGTCTGCCTGGCCGGCATCCTGGTGTCGACGACCAACCAGAACCCGCTGGCACAGGATCAAAAGAACAACATGCGGCTGGCGCTCGAGGCGCGGGAAGCGATGGCGTTTGATCTGGGCGACGGCTTGGGACCGGCCATCCGCCGTTGGCTGCCCCATCTGACCGACGGGGTGGTGGCGCCGCTGTGGCCGTGGGCGGCGGCGCGGGTGGCTCGCGACGATCATCGGATCGATCCGGCGGTTTTCGCGGAACACACGCCGGCGGATCTCGCCTTGTTCGAGCGCGGCAAGTGGCTCAACGTCTGGATTACCGGTCTGTTTCTGGCCGGGCTGGCCCTCTGGGTGGCGCGGCGATGGACTGTTTTGGGGACGTTGAACTTCGTGGGGCTCGCGATGCTGGGAGCGCTGCTCCCGCGGGCAGTGACGTTCCAACCGGAACCGCTGTATTTTATTTTCTTCTTCCTCTGCTGGATGATGGGACTCGCCCTCTGCTCCCGAAATCCTCTTGGGTGGTATGCGGTTCTCGGTCTTTTGTGCGGATTGGCTGGGCTGGCCAAGAGTTCGATCCAGCCGCTGATGGCGATTTGGTTTGGGGTGACCGCCTTACGGTTTGCGCTGGGTCTTTGGATCCCGTCGGAGCGCTGGAGTCCGGCGCGCCACGTCATCGGAGTGATGATGTGGGTGTCGATTTTCCTGGTGGTGATGGCGCCCCGGTTGGTGCACGCGCAGGAACGCTGGGGCCGCCCATTTTTTGCGTACCCTAATGTCTGGATGTGGATGGACGACTTCCCCACGGGCTATGCGTGGATGGGAGAGCATCCGGACGCGAAATCACTGGATGCCGTGCCGAAAGACCGATGGCCGTCGTCCGCGACCTACTGGGCGAGCCATTCAACGGACCAGATGCTGACCCGACTGCAGGACGGCCTGTTGGGCGAGGACGGCAGTGTGCGGA
The DNA here is from genome assembly GCA_046155625.1 of Verrucomicrobiales bacterium. GTDB lineage: Bacteria > Verrucomicrobiota > Verrucomicrobiia > Verrucomicrobiales > V1-33 > CAJBME01. Next base: position 17,978 of record JBJXFS010000207.1, read on the forward strand.
CCTTTCTCGCACCGAAGGGCAGCGGGAAAAACGCCGGCACCCAGGAAAAACCCTGGAAGCGCCTTCTCGAACCCCGCGGTGGCTTCCTGGGCGGACTGGCCGCGGTGGCGGTGGCCGCCGCCGCATTGGGGTGGGCGGGCCGGCGCCAGGCCCCATCACCGGATAGACCCACCGCCTCCCCGGCAAATCCGTGGCCGGATGCCTTGTGCCGGACCTTCTTGGTGGTCGGCGCGGTCGTCGCTTTCACCTGCCTTTATGCCTGGTACGTCCCGGTGGGTCGGGGTGAACGGTTTATGCTCTCGCTGTGGCTGCCGCTCGTATTTTCACTCACGGCGTGGGCCGAAGCGGCGATCCGCCCGCTCGGCTGGGGGCCTGGGCGCTGGACGTACACCGGGCTGCAGACCCTGCTGCTCGGGTTTCTCCTGTGGCGTGTCGGCGAGATCCTGCGCGCGCCGATCTTCGAGACCAAACTCTATTGATCGCCCACCCAGCAGCCGCTCCACCCTTGTCCGCCATCGCCCGCATGCCCGTTGCCCTTTACTGCTTCGACTTCGATGGAACCCTGGTCGACAAGGAGAACAGCCCGGCCTTCGAGCCCGCCCTGGCCCGGCAACTCACCGAGGCACGCCGCGAGGGGGCTTCCTGGGTCATCAATACAGGCCGCTCCCTTCACCACACGCTCGAGGGAGTGCGCGGGTATGGCATCCCGGTTACCCCGGACTTCATCATCGCTCGCGAACATGAGATTTACGCCCGCAATCGCGACGGTCGCTGGGCCGATCTCGGTGTCTGGAATGGCGAGGCCCGCCGACTCCATGACACGTTCTTTCGCCACCACGCCCGCGTCCTGTCGGACATCCGCCGCTTCGTCGAGGACGAACGCCTCGGGTCGTGGATCGAGGAGGCGGGCGACCCGGCTGGTCTCATCACGCATTCCGAGGCCGGCATGGCCCGCGTCATCGAGTTCGTCCATGACCACATCGCCCATTGGCCCGACCTCGGGTACCAGCGAAACACCATCTACCTCCGCTTCACCCACCGCCAATTCGACAAAGGCACCGCCCTCCGCGAACTGGGTCGCCACCTCGGGCTCACCCCCGGGGAGCTCTTCGCCGCTGGCGATAATTTCAACGACCTCCCCATGCTCCGCCGTGACCTCGCCCACCACCTCGTCGCCCCGGCCAACTCGTTGCCAGAGGTCAAATCACAGGTGGTAGCCGAAGGCGGACAGCTCTCGATGCTACCCGCCTCCCGCGCCATGGCCGAGGCCGTGACACGACTTCGCGAAGGACGATAGGGACGTAAAGGAGGAAAGGGACTGTAAGGCGAAACGTTTCCTTCGCGGACTGCGCGAGAAGTTCCAGGGATCGTCTTTGGACGATTCGAGCTGCCACCAGAATAGGGTCCACAGTGGGACGAGGAGAAGCTTGGAAAGCCAGCTCACTGCCGGCGTTTAAGCATGAGGTCGAGGGCGTAGGCGCGCAATCCATCGACGGTGCCGAGGTCGTGTTCGTGGATGGTGGCGATGGCGGCGACGCCGGGGGCGCGGAGGAGGTCGAGCGGCAGGGTTTCGAGTTCGTCCTTGCTGGGCAGGGCGGCCGGATCGCTCACGACCTCCAATTCCAGCCCGACGGCGCGGGCCAGGTAGCGCAGGCCTGGCTGGGCGGTGCGAATCGGCCCGGGCTCGATCGGCAGTTCGGTTTCGGCCAATTGTTTCATGAGGCGTGCCGTTTCCTCGAGTTCGAAGCGCACGGCATGACCTGACCGCCGCCATTGCTCGGCGGCCAACGGGCGCAGCTTGGTGAGGGCCGCCTCGATCGGCCGGGTGGCTTCTTTCCACATGAGCGGGTCGAGCCAAACATGCGGATCGGTCGCCGATGGGTCGTCGAGGCGTGGGAGCAGTTGGTCTGGTGGCAGGCCGGCGGCGAGTTCGCAGACCAGGGTGCCTTCCTGGGTGGCTCTGGCCACGGATTCGGCGAGCGCCGATTCCTGGCCGAATCCAAGCACCACCACCAGATCGGACGCCACCAGCTCGGATTCGATTGGTCCGGTCCGCTCCAGCGCCGTGGCTGGCTGGTCGATCCCGATGAGTGAATCGACCTCGACTCCAGGGCCGCCGACTCGCCGGACCAATTCGGCAATGAGCGGGGTCGACGTCACGACCCGGACGATTTCGGGGGGTGGCGGAGCTGGCTCGCTGATGGTCGGCTGGTGCGCGGCAGGGCGGCAGGCGACGGGGGCCACGGCCAGCGCGGTTATGGCGAGCCCCTGAAGGAAGTGGCGACGTGAATGCATCCGCGCCAAGAGTGCCGTACCGGCGGCCCGCCGCCAATAGAAGAATTTGGTAAGTGCCAAAGCTCTGGGGTAATTTTCTAGCAATTCGTCGTTCCCATCCCTGTGCTTTGCTGCCTTTTGAAGCTGACTGGGCGGCGGGTTGGCCGATCTGGAGGCGGAGCTCAAGGATGCCGGAATCCGGTTCCGAGAGTTCCTCTTCCATCGCTGGGCGTCCCTCGGCGTGGTTCCACCCGTTGCCATTGTCCGCCGACTCGCCGCTCAGCCCGGCGATCCAGTGGATCTCGCGATAGCTCTGGACATCCTCGGGCCAATCCTGGGCCTCAACGTCCCCATCGCACACCCCGGGCACGTAGCGCGCGCAGGGGGCGAAACCGCTGAGCCAGCGAGGAATTTCGGACGGTGGACACAGCCACGGTGGCAGCCATAGCCCCCGCTTATGACCCCGGGACTACCGCGCTTGAAAAAACCGATAAAAATCCCGCTGAATCGGACCCGGGTTGACACGACATATGAGGCGCACCGAATGAAGGGCATGCCGTCGATCCACACCCCCGCGTTCGCCACCGCCCTGCTCGTCTTTATCGCTCCCGTCCTGGTCCAATGCGACCGCGGGACACCCACATCCCAATCAGCGGACAAAAAATCGAAGTCACAGCGCCCAGCGGCGCCCCCAGCGGTCGCCATACCGGTGGAAGTCCGCGCCGACGGACTGGCGTACCGGCCCGGCGAATCGACTCCCTTCACAGGCGAAGCGATCGAGCTGCACCCGGATGTCGATCCGCCCGCGGTGGTGCGCCGCATCCCGTACGTCGATGGCAAAAAGCACGGGGCCGTCACGCGGTGGACACCGAAAGGCAAACAGCTCGAAGACCGCCGGTACGATCACGGCGTGCCTCAGAGCTGCCTCAACTTCCACAGCAACGGCGAACGAAAAATCCAAGTCGTCCTCAACGCTCACGACAAGGCCGAAGGTCCGTACTTCCGCTGGCACGACAACGGCGTGCTTCAAGTCGAATCCGCCTTCGACAGCGAGGAGCGCTTCCATGGCGAGGAGAAAATCTACGACAGAGAAGGCAAACTCGTCGGCCACTACCGCAACGAACACGGCAAATTCATGGAAGTCATCTTCGAGACCCCCGAGGAAAAAGCCCGTCGGCTCGCCCATTGGGCCGAATTGGAAAAGGCCGCTGCTCAGGCCAAGGCCGAAGGCGGCCAGCGGTAGTCGGCGGTCGGAGGTCGGCGGTCGGCGGTCGGCGGTCGGAGGTCGGCGGTCGGCGGTCGGCGGTCGGCGGTCGGCGGTCGGAGGTCGGCTGTCGGCTGGTCACAGAAGAAAGGACTCTGGAACAACCACGAAACACACGAAATACACGAAACTTCATTGGGTGAGGACAAGCGACCTCATCCTCCATCAGGTGGACGGTGATCATTGGGCAACGCCTTGGTTTTTCGTGTGATTCGCGGTTCCGATCCGGGTCCTCAGGTTTACCTATTCTGACGATTTGATTTTTGGCTGGCGCGGGACCCATTTTTTTTCGACGACCGGCAGGCCGAGCACTTCGTTGGCCGTCTTGAAATGCATTTTCGCCACCTTGGGCAGGACGTCCGCGCCGCGTTCGGCGATGAGCCGAGCGGCCACCTTTTTCACATGAGTGGCCCCGCGTGGAAGGGAGAATCCGAGCCGGCGCGAGCATTCGTCCATCCAGTCGATAAACCGCTCGCGCGCGAGAATGGAAGCCGCGGCGACCGCGGGATCGGACTCGCCTTTGGTGCGTTGGTCGAGTTGGAAGTCGCCGAGCTTCTTGGCCTTCACGGCGCGGGCGAGCACGGCCTCATTGGCGAACTGGTCGCTGAGCGCGCGCGGGCATTCGGGGACGTAGCGTTTGAGGACGGCGATGACTTCGGCGTGCGCCCAGGCGAGCAAAAAGTTCAGGCTGCGAAATTTCGGGTAGAGTTCGTTGTACTTCGACGGCCCCAGGCTCAGGACATAACTCTGCGCGCGCGGGATGGCGCGAATGGCGGCCGCGACGGAGCGGATGCCGTCGTCCGTGGTAATTCGTTTGCTGTCCATCACGCCGCAGTCGCGAAATTGCCTCGCGATTTCACGGTCGACGTACACGCCCGCCACCACCAGCGGTCCAAAGAAGTCTCCCTTGCCGCTTTCGTCGATGCCGAAATGCGGCTCGAACATCTCGGGTTTCAGGACTTCCTCGTACCCGAGTTCAGCGGCGTCGAGGACTTCGGATTCCAAAGTGTACGTCACGAAGTCGCTCGTGCCTTTGCCCTGGACCAGGACCTTCGGGCCCTTTTTGTACACGGCCACTGTGACTTTGCCATTGGTCGCCGCGAAGTACGTGTGCTCCTTGGGGACAAAATCAAATCCGCTCCGCTCGAGGACCTGCCGAAGCCTCGAAGCCTGATCGCCCGTGAGGGCACGGGTGTAGCTGAGGAGCGGTTTGGCGGGCATGTCAGGGCCTCGGGCCCGTCACCATGGGGAAGTCGTCGGTGCGGAACGGAGTGAGCGGCAGGCCGCCGGCATTGGAGACGACATTGCAGACGGGATTGTCGGCCCAGGCGTAGCGGACGGCGACCGGGACGGCGACGGAGGGCGCGGAGACCTCGATCTGATCCCGATTCTGGCCGGTGATGGTCGCGTTGGCCCACACCCATTTTCGGTCCTCGCCGCAGATGGCGAATCCTTTGACCGCGGAGTCATCGTGCGCGCGCAACCCGCCTTGGGCGTGATCAATTGTCAGAGTGGCCTTGCCATCCGCGACGTTCAGGCTCTTGAACTCCGGGCTGCGGGCGGGGAGGGCGTTTTGTCCGTAGTCTCTGGCCAGCGCGAGGCGGGCGAGACGCAACCCGACCTCGCGTTTATTGCGTGGGTGGATGTCGTTTGCCTCGCCGGTGTCGATGATGACCGCTTGTCCGCCGTTCGGGATGGCGGCCTGGGTCATGGTTTGAGCCTCCCGCAATTCCGCCCAGGCACTTTCGCCCGGTTCGGGTTTTTCCGCCATAAAATCGGCCAACTGGACCCAGTAGAACGGGAAATCGCCCTGCTGCCAGACGTCGCGCCAATGCGAAATCATGAACGGAAACAGCGTGCGGTATTGATGCGCGCGCTGGGCGTTGGATTCGCCCTGATACCAGATCGCCCCCTTGATGCCATAGCCGATGGTCGAGTGCAGCACGCCGCCATAGATGTTGCCTGGCCGGTGGTTCCCGGTCATCGCTCCCTGAGGCGCGCCGGGCCGCGGTGGCGGCGGCTGCTTGGCCGCTTCGGCCTCGGCCGCCTTGGTTTTCCATTCTTCCATCTTGGCCTCGTAGGCGGCCAATTCCTGCGGGTACGCCGCTTCTCGCGCCTTCCACTCGGCGACCAATCCGGCGAAGCGCTCGTCCTTGTCGATGACATCGCGACGAATCCACGCCTCCGCGGCCGAGCCACCCCAGGCGTTGTCGATCAGACCGACCGGCACCCCGAGCGATTCGTGGAGCTGCCGTCCGAAAATAAACCCAACCGCGGAAAAGGTCGCCGCCGCCTCCGGCGTGCTGACGGTCCAGGCCCCCTGAAAATCGTCCTTCAACTCCTGCGTGCCAACCTGCGGCACGGAAATCAATCGCAGATGGGGCAGCTTCGCCGTCATGGCCTCCAGATCGCCATCATCCGATTGCCGCAAATCCCACTGCATGTTCGATTGGCCCGAACAAATCCACACTTCGCCCACCAGCACATCGCGCACCGCTCGCTCGCTCGTCCCTTTGATCGTGAGGACAGCCGGTTCCGCGCTGGCCGCAACCGGGTCAAGTTTTACCATCCACTTTCCAGTGCCCGCCGCCGCGACGCCTGTTTTTGTCTGGCCGCCAAACGTCACGGTGACCTCCGTCCCCGGTGTGTCCCAGCCCCAGATGGGATTGGCTAACTGCTGCTGCAAGACCATGTGGTCGCCCATAATCGCCGGCAATCGCAACTCGGCATAAAGCGAACTGAAGCCTCCGAGGAGGCCGAGGGCGAGGCCGAGGATGGGTTGAGGTAGGGGTTTCATGGCTTGAAAGTCGGAAGTCAGAAGTCGGAAGTCAGAAGTCGGAAGTCGGAAGTCGGAAGTCAGAAGTCGGAGGTCGGAGGTCAGCGGTCGGAGGTCAGCGGTCGGAGGTCAGCGGTCAGCGGTCGGAGGTCAGCGGTCGGAGGATTCATTTATTCTTCCCATTCTTCCCATTCTTCCCATTCCTATTCCAACCGCTGGAGTTGGGTGATGCGGTAGCGTTGGGGGAGGAGGTTTTGGTTGTCGTCGGCGGCGAGGGCGGCGTCCACGTAGAGGGTGTAGGGGACCTCGTCGATTTCGATTTTGTGGATGCCATCGACGGGGTTTTGCAGGGCGGCAGCGAGGTCCTTGATTTCGTTGATGACCTGGCCGTTGACTTTCTCGATGAAGGCGCCTCGCACGCCTTCGTAGCCGAGGGTGCTCTGGCTGGGGAGCGCGCCGGCGAGGAAGACGAGTTTTTCCCTGCCGTCGCGCTGGAATTTTTCCGGGTTTTCCACGGCGTAGACGAACTCGAACGGAGCGCGGTCGCGCCACTCGCCTCCGAAGGCCTCCAGGTAGGTGCGGGTCAATTCGCTGAAGACGAGGCCTCCGAGGATGAGGTAACGGGGACCGCGATCGAAGACATACGGCTCGATGAGGAAATCTTTCGGGGCGCGACGGGTCAGCTTGAGGGTGAGGTCGAGAAGTTCACCATCGCGGGAGACTTTCATGGGCAGTTCGGTGCCGACGGTGTGGGCGCCTTTGACGAGGTGGCCCATGGCGAGCAGGCCCCAGGTGGGATCCTGGTAGTTGCCGCGCGCATCGAGTTTGTGCCCGCCGATTTCGAGGAGCACGTCGCCTTCCTTAAGCCCGGCAGCGGCGGCGCTGGTTTCCGGGATCACCCCGGTGATCATGACCCCGCCGCTGCCCTCGGGCAGTTTGAGGTAGGTGCGCAGTTGTTCGTCCAGGGTGGGAGAGAACTTGACGCCGAAGCTTGGAAATCCGGCGTAGGCTCCATCCGCGGCATCGTCGAGAAACGCCCTGATGATGGGAAACGGAAGGATGGTGGCCACTTGATCATCGCTGTCATAACTGAGCAACATGCCGGCGAGATGGCCGTCCTGGATGACCGGCAGGGTGAAACTGCCCTCGCGGTAGTTGACGGCGCCATTGGCGTCGAACTGCAGGAAGTAGCTGCCTTCGATGAAGTAGCGCCCGAGCCGGGAGGTCTCGAACGTGATGCCTGAAGTGACCGGCGATCCATTGCTCTCGAACTGCCAAACCTCGAAGCGATCGCCATTTTTCGGCGGCTTGGAGCTGAGCGGAAACGGCACCAGTCCGTCGAAGAAATTTCCCGGATCCTCTTTCGGTTCGAGCAGCGCCAAGTTCGCTTCGTAATCGACCGTGGCCACGCGCGCCGTGAGCTTGCGCCCGGACGACGCCACCTCAAACTCGAGGTAAGTGGTGTCTTGGATCAATTCCGCGGTCACCAGGACCCGTCGGCCGTCGAGCAGGGCGCCGAGCCCTTGTTTGCTGCCCGGCGGACGCTTTTGCCAGGGCAGAGCAAAGTTGTAAGGCTGGTTGGTCACGTTGACGCGCAAGATCGAGCGGTCAGGGCTCGGGACCTCGTTGGCGAGCAGGGCGGCGGGCGCCAGGATAAGCGCGGCGAGCAGGCCGGCGAGGCAGTGGGCGATGAGGCGCATGGAAAATGGGGGCTGGGGAAGAAATCTTTGGTGAGAATAAAAATTCGGCGGGAGATGGGGGTGGGCGATCACGGTTCGAGGTAGGCGGCTTCGCGCACGCCATATTCCGTGTTGATGCGTTCATTGGCCTCGCCGGCGCGCGCGCGGTCGATGACGAGCGGTCGTCCCTCACCCACCAGGCGGACTTTCACGAACGGGTCGTCGCTCTTCTCCAGCGCGGCGACGAGATCGGCCATGCAAGTGATTTTGACGTCGTTGACCGTGTCCACCATCCGGCCGCTCACCCCTTCGAAGTGCGTGTTGATGGCGTCGGGCAGAATCTGCGTCAAGATCACCGGTTGTGAACGCTCCTTCCACAAGTCTTTGGTGCCGAAGTAATTGAAGTAGTACCTGACGTGGTCGTCGTTCAGGTTGAGCGCGCTCAGCAGGTTGCGGTCGAGCGGCTGGAAGACCAGCCCCGTATACACCAGGTATTCCGGGCGCTTTTCGTACTGGTTCGCCTGCATGAGGTAGCTGGTGAGGCGTTTCAGCGTGACCTCGGCTTCCGCCTCGGCGTTGTTGCGCCAATATTTGAGCCGGATGCGTTCACCGGCGAACTTGCGCTCGACGATTTCGTTCATGTTGACGCGCTCGCCGTTGAATTCGATAAACCCGTCACTGGCGATCGGATTGCCGTCGATTTCGAGCAGCACATCGCCGCGCTGCAACAGGCCCGCGCAAGACCCGGTGCTGTCGACGTGCGCAACCAGTACGCCCATCCCGTTTTCCGACAGCCCGAGGGCGCGCCGCATGGCCGGGTTCTGCAGCGGAAAATCGGAAATGGCCAGATCCGCATAGTGGTCGTACGACCCGTCCTTGATGTCTTCGAGGAACCGGGCGACGACCGGCCCGGGGATGATGTAACCGACGTTTTGGGCGACCGCCCCCGAGTACCCCTGGAACGCCACTCCAATCACTTTTCCGTCCTGCATCACCGGGCCCCCCGAATTCCCAGGATTAATCGCTGCGTCCACCTGAATGGCCAGGTGCTGGTCCACCCCGCTATGGCTGTACGGACGGAAATCGATCCGGCTCACGACGCCACGGGTCACCGAGATTCGGTCGCCCCCCACCGGGTACCCGACCGCCACGACTTCGCTATCGAGCAGCGGAAGCGCTTCGGCCAGCGGAAGCGGTTCGACGCCTTCGAACGGGCCGGGATTGATCAGCGACAGCAGGGCCAGATCGCAGTCATGCGCGATGTGCTCGATTTTAGCGAGGTGCGGCTTCGCGTCGTCGACTCGCCGGATGATCAGCCGCGTCGCGTTGCTCACGACATGAGCGTTGGTCAGAAATCGATTGGGGGCGACCAAAAACCCCGTGCCGGTGCCGCCCGTTGGACGCGCGCCATTCCAAGGCGTCCGGTAGTCGGGCTGAGTCGCGGCATTCTCGATCCGCACAATCCCAGCATACTGCTGCCCGAGCGAAGTGGTCTTGACCGGCGCTTCAGCGCGAAGGCAGGGCGGCGAAACGAGCAGGACGCCCGCGGTGAGCAATACATGTCGGGTCGAAAACATCGGGCCATGGTTGCCGTGACTCACCTCCGCGCAAGGAGCGAGCATGGAAAGTTTTTTTTGCCTCGCGTCCCACCTTAATGCTGGCTTCGCTTGTGCGCGTGAAGCGCCGTTCCTCAACCACAGAAACTCGTGCCATAGACCCACTCCAGAACGACGGCTTCCGGCCCCACTCGAGATTTCGAATTCCTCCGAGCGGGCAGAAAACAAACGCCCGACTTGCCAAGCCGCAGCTTCTCCTCTAGACTTTGCGATGCAAAGTGAAGGATTTGAGCGTTTGGCCCAGTTGGGATGGCTGACCGGGGTGACGCGGCGGCAGTGGTTGCGGCACGGGGTGATGGGTGTGGCGGCGGGGGCGTTGTCCGGGGCGGGCAGTTTGGGGTATGCGTGGGGGGTCGAGCGGCATCGATTGGTGGTGGAGGAGAACAGGTTGAACCTGCGCGGGTTGGGGGCCGGCTGGGTGGGGGTGCGGGTGGCGCACTTGAGCGATCTTCATTTGGAACCTTGGACGAAGGAGGCGCATTTGGTGGCGGCGGTCGAGCGCACCAACGCGCTTCGCCCGGATGCGGTGGTGTTGACGGGTGATTTCGTGACGGATTCGTGGCAAGCGGGTGACGCCGTGGCGGAAATTCTTTCCGACCTGCGAGCGCCGCAGGGAGTCTGGGCGTGTCTGGGAAACCATGACCACTGGAATCGACCGAACACGATCGCCAAGGCCCTGGCACGGCGCGGCGTGAACGTGCTGCGCAACGAGGCTGTCGTCTTGGAGCGCTTCGGTGACCGCTTGGCCATCGCCGGCACGGAATCGGCGTGGTCGGGTCGACCGGATGTGGCGGCCGCGGTGCGCGCGGTACCCGGTGGGATTCCCGTCCTGCTCCTGGCGCATGAGCCTGATTTCGCCTCGCTCGCGGCGTCGACCGGACGCATCGGGGCGCAGTTGTCGGGACACACCCATGGTGGACAAGTGCGCTTCGGGCCCTGGGCTCCGGTGCTCGTCAACATGGGACGGCAATACGTCATGGGGGCGTACCGCGTCGGCAGCATGTCGCTCTACGTGAACCGCGGCCTCGGCTGCGTCGGCATCCCACTGCGCTTCGGCGCCCCGCCGGAAATCACCGTGCACACGCTCGCGGCGGCCTGAGTTTGGTTTCCCTCATTTCCCATTGCGCACCCGCGATGCCTCGAAGAATGGGCGCCGTGGATGCGGATGACCGGATAGGTGGATCACAGGCTGCGGTCTCGCGGCGGTCGCTCTCGGTACGCTGGCGTATCAGCCAGCGGTTTCGGTTCGGGCACGACCGGACGTATAGTTTTTGCAAGCTCGTGCTCGACCCGGCCTATGACGCGGTGCTCGCCGAGTTGCGGTCGGCACCGGCTTTTCCCGTGCTGGACATCGGGTGCGGTCCCGGGCTGCTGGCGGCCGTGTTGCGAACGGGCGGGCTGACTGCCCCGCTCCACGGGATCGATTACGATCCGCGGAAAATCGAGGCGGCGCGCGAGGCGCTGGCCGGGATGCCCGACTGCAAGTTTGCCGCCGGCGACGCCCGCGCCGGCCTGCCTCCGCATCGCGGGCATGTTACCATTCTCGACATCCTGCAGTTTTTCTCGCCCGACGAGGTGGCCACGCTGCTGGCCGCCGCGGCTGACCGGGTCGCGCCCGGCGGGCGCTTGCTGATCCGCACGTGTCTGCGTGAAGATGGGTGGCGCTTTCGACTCACCCGCGTCGGCGACTGGATCGCCACCGCCAGCGCCTGGATGAAAGAAAGCGCTTCTCACTACCCGTCCCGCGACACCCTGACCGCCCCGCTCGCCGCCGCCGGACTCACCGGCACCATCCGCCGCCTCTCCGGCCGCCTGCCATTCAACAACTACCTCCTCTCGTTCCGGCGCGAAGCCGCCTCGATCGAAAACTGACACGATGCCGCGAAGGCGTTTTACTGTGAGGATGAAGAACATCACAGTTTCCGTGGACGACGACGTGTACCACAGGGCCCGGGTTCGAGCCGCGGAACTCCGAACCTCGCTCTCCTCGCTGGTTCGGGGGCTTCTGATTGACCTGGCCGCCGAAGAGACGGAGGCCGAGCGACTCAAACGGCAGGAAGACGAGATCGTGGACCGTTTGCGGGAGCGAAAGAGTCGATTTTCCGCCAGCCATCGCCTCACTCGCGATCAAGTCCATAGTCGCCATGCGCTTCATTGACACCAACATCCTCTTGTATCGCATTAGTCTTCTGGAGGTCGATGCGCCTAAACACCAAATCGCCGCGAACATACTCTCCGCCACCGATCTCCGCTTGTCGGTTCAAGTCCTGCAGGAATTCTACGTTCAGGCGACATGTCCCTCGCGCGGCGACCCCCTCAAGCATGAGGAGGCCGTGGGATTGATCCAGACCTGGAAACGATTCCAACCCGTTTCGATCACCGCTGAAATCGTCGATGCCGCTTTGATCGGACGGGAACGTTGGGGGATTCCCTACTGGGATGCGGCCATCCTCGAAGCAGCGCGCGGCGCTGGGTGCGACATCGTCCTGTCCGAGGACTTGAATCACTCGCACAATTAAGGCGGAGTCCGCGTGGTTAATCCGTTTCTCTGAGGAAGGGGAAGCGCAGCTGGGCGGCAAGCCATCGGGCCATGAGGTGTTTCACCCTGGGTGTCAGGCGGGTGCGGTTGTATTGGTCGCCGAGTTTCCGAATGGCATCGGCCTGGGTCGGGTAGGGGTGGATGGTGGCTGCGATTTGCGCGAGGCCGATTTGGTGGGTCATGGCCAGGGTGATTTCGGAGATCAGGTCGCCGGCGTGTTCGGCGACGACAGTGGCGCCGACGATGGTATCGGTCCCGGCGCGGACGTGAACGCGGACGAATCCGTCGGTTTCCCCGTCGAGGATGGCACGATCGACTTCGGCGAGCGGTTGGGTGAAGGTTGTCACCTCAATCCCCTGCGCCCTGGCGTCCTTTTCATCCAACCCCACGTGGGCGATTTCCGGCGAGGTGTATGTGCACCACGGGATGACGAGGGAGCTCGATTTTTTTCGACCCAGGAAAAGCGCGTTTTGAATAACGAGGCGTGCCTGGAAGTCCGCGTTGTGGGTGAACTGGAGCGGCGAGCAGATGTCGCCGCAGGCAAAGATGCGTTTGTTGGTGGTGCGCAGGCGGGCATCCACCGTCACCCCGCGGGCATCGTGCGCCACGCCCACGGCTTCGAGATTAAGTCCTTCGACATTGGGCGCGCGGCCGGCCGCGACGAGGAGTCTGTCCACGGTGATGTCATAGCCCTGGCCATCGGACTCAACCTGCAGACGGACGCGGCCACCCTCGCCGCGCGAAAGCCGCAATTCTTTGCCGCAGCACAGGACGCGCACGCCGTCTTGCTGCAGACGGTTCCGCACGATGGCGGCCGCGTCCCGGTCATCGCGGGGCAGGATTCCAGGCATGGATTCGACCAGAAACACCTCGCTGCCAAGGCGGGCGAAACACTGGGCCATTTCGCAGCCGATCGGCCCCGCCCCAATCACCGCGAATCGCTTGGGCAACTCTGTGAGCGCAAACAGCGATTCGTTGGTGAGGTAGGGGACTTGGTCGAGACCGGGAATACGCGGCGCCGACGCCCGCGCCCCGGTCGCGATGACCGCCTTCCGATAGCGCAATTCGGTCCCGCCCACCGCGACGCGGCCCGCTCCCGCGAAGCTGGCCTGCCCGAAAAACACATCCACTCCCAGCGACGCGAAACGCGCGGCCGAATCATGACGCGCCATCCCGGCGCGCAACCGGCGCAGGCGCGCCATGACCGCGGCGAAATCGACGACCGGATCCGACGACGAGATCCCGAAGTCCGCGCCTCGTCGCAGGGCGGCCGCCTGGCGAGCCGAAGCGATGAGCGCTTTGCTCTGGACGCAGCCGAAATTGAGGCAGTCTCCACCCAGGAGAAGGCGCTCGACCAAGGCCACCCGGGCGCCCAGACCGGCCGCGCCCGCGGCGGTGACCAATCCGGCCGTGCCTCCGCCGATGACCACCAAATGATACATGTCCGGCGGTTCGGGATTCTTCCAATCCTCGGGATGCACCTGCTGGACAAGGTCGACATTGTGCTCGTCGATCGGGGAAAGCGTGATGGCCGGACTCATGCAAGGATGCTTTAGCCGAAAAACCGGGATGGGAACCATGAATCAATCAGATTCACTTGTTAAAATCGCCCTATGGCTCAGGGCGGTCGCCACGTTCTCGTAGCGCCCGCTCTCCGGACACCATGGCTTCGGCGCACCTCGACTCTCCATGAAAGCTGTTTTCCTCCTGCTCGCTTCTCTGAGCGTTTTTCCCTCATGCTTCGGGGCCGGCCATTGGATCGCCGTGGTGGCTCCAGGGCTGGAGGAAGCGGTGGTCCCGTTGGCCGAGTACCGCCGCGGCGAGGGGTGGCAGACAACCGTGCTGACGGCCGATGCCGACATCCCGGCCACCAGCAAGCGGATCGCCACCATCGCTGAAGAAGGGCGCGTCTGCTGTCTTGTTCTGGTCGGAGATTTTGGAGCGCCCGGAGTGCCTGCCGGAAAAGGGAAGCAGGGACGCATGACCGGCGAGCCGACCGACTTGCCCTGGTCCCGCGGCCTCGACGGGCGTCGGGTGGAAACCGGACGCTTGCCGGCGCGAAATCTCGAGGAAGCCACGGTCATGGTGCGCAAAATCCTCGACTGGTCGACCCAGTTGCCGACACAGCCCGCTTTCCCGACGGTCAACCTGCTGGTCGGCCACCATGGGGCCCCCGATCCGTTTGCTGGCGTAGCCGACAATTTGATCCACACCCTGACACGGCGACTCCTCTCCAACCTGCCCCCGGAGTGGCAACTCGATGCCGCAATCCATGTCGAGGGCAGCCCGTGGCAGGTATCGGGAAGCGATGTGGACGCAACGGCAGCGCTCATGATGCGATCGCCGGCCACGTTGTTCGCATACATGGGCCACAGCGATCCCACGGTGGCCGTGTCGAAATCGAATCGGGTTCTCGACGCAGGCGACTGGCGCGCCTTGCCGGTCCACGGTCCGCGGCCGGGACTCTTTTTGACGTGCGGGTGTTTTTCCTGCCAAGTGAACCCGGATCGCGAATCTCTGGGACTCGCCGCCATCCGCGCGCCGGGGGGTCCCCCTGCCGTCATCGGGAGTCATGGCGAATCCGCCGCCGCCCTGGGATACCTCGCCGTCAGCGGGCTCACCATTTCGCTCGGCCACGGACCGAGGCGCGTTGGCGAACTTTGGCAGTCCGTGCTCAAGGGCATCGAATCGGCCCCGATCAGTGCCAGCGAATTTGCCATGCTCGACATGGCCGATGGGTCGCAAGGGAAGGTGCCGCTCGATCAACAACGCGCCGAGCACCTCGAAATGTGGATGCTGCTCGGCGATCCCGCCATGACGGTTGTCCCGCCGCCCCCGCCATTGGCCGTCACCGCCAGAGCCAGCGAGGAATCCATCGTCGCCGTTTCCGGTCAACTCCCCGAGGCCAGCCAGGGCATGATTCTGCGCATCACCCTGGAGCGCCATCCCTCGGTCATCCCGCCGGACCTTCCAGCCATTCCGCCGAGCGGCCCCGAGCGCCAAGCCGCCGCTCGCGAGCGCCGGCGCCTCGCCAATGACGTCGTTTTCGCCTCCACCGAGGTCGTCGCGAGCGGTCTCGCGTTCTCCGTCTCACTTCCGCTGCCCAACCCCCCGCCCGCAAAACCTTGGACCGTTCGCGTCATGGTCAAGGGATCCTCTTCTCTGGCCGGTGTGACATCGGTGCGATAGTCACGACGCAGAACACCGACCCAGTCATCGTCCGGCGTCAAGCGACGCCGAAACTCTGCGTGGAAGTCGGGTAGATGACGGGAGCTCATCCTCAAGCGCTGCCACTCCTGACGATCACGAGATTGACCTTCACGGAACGAGAGGAAACCGAGACACCTCCCGAGGCAGTTGCGCCCATGCTCTCCGCGATTGCCTGACGGCGAAGATGCGTCAGGATGTGCGGCTTATGCTCGACATCCGGCTGATACGGGAAAATCCGCAGGCAGTGAAGGACCGGCTGGCCACCCGCGCAGGCGGGGCCGCGCTGGCGGCCTCGATTGACGCAGTGCTGGAGTGCGACGAGGAACGACGCCATGCGGAAACCGAGAAGCAGCGGCTGCAAAGCGAGCGGAACCGGCTGTCGAAGGAAATCGGCGTGCGCCGAAAGGCTGGTCAGGACACGTCGGCGACCGAGGCGCAGGTGAAAGGGTTTGCCGCGGAGTTGGCCGAATGGGAGGCCGCGGCGGATCGGGCGGATGCCCGGCAGCGCGACCTTTTGCTCGGAGTCCCGAATCTGCCGCACGCCGCCTGTCCAATGGGCGCGGGGGCAGACGAGAATCCGGTTGTGCGCGTCTGGGGCGAGCCGCCCGCGTTTGGCTTTCCGCCCAAGGACCATGTGACCCTGGGCACGGATCTGGGGCTCCTCGATTTCGAAAGCGCGGCCAAAATCGCGGGCAGCGCCTTCGTCGTGTATCGCGGGGCTGGAGCACGCCTGGAACGGGCGCTGATCAATTTTCTGCTCGACGTCCACACCGGCGACCACGGCTACACCGAGGTGCTGCCGCCATTGCTCATTCATGCGGACTCGCTGATCGGCACATCGCAGCTCCCGAAATTCGCCGATCAAGTGTACGCCTGTCCGGAGGACGGCCTTTACCTGGCTCCCACCGCGGAGGTGCCGGTGACCAACCTGCACCGCGAGGAAATCCTGCGCGCTGACCAGCTTCCGATCCGATACGCGGCCTACACCCCATGCTTCCGGCGCGAGGCCGGCGCGGCCGGAGTCGGGACGCGCGGGCTCATTCGGATGCACCAATTCGACAAGGTCGAGCTGGTGCAAATCACCACGCCGGAGGACTCGATGAAGGCGCTCGAGGACTTGACGTCCCACGCCGAGAACATCCTTCAGCAACTCGAATTGCACTACCGCGTGATCGAGCTCTGCACGGGGGACCTCGGCTTTGGATCGACGAAAACCTATGACATCGAAGTCTGGGCGCCGGGCCAAAACAGCTATCTGGAAGTGTCGAGCTGCTCGTGTTTCGGCGATTACCAGGCGCGTCGGATGAATCTGCGATTCAAGGATCCGGAAAGCGGCAAGAATCGCTTTGCCCACACCCTCAATGGGTCGGGTACCGCCCTGGCCAGGCTGTACGTGGCCCTGCTCGAGACGTTCCAGCGGTCGGACGGTTCGATTCTCCTTCCGGAAGCCTTGCGGCCCTATCTTCGGGCGCTCGAGCTGCGATGAGCGGGGCCGAGTTTGGGGTTTCGCGCCCAGCCGGTCTGGTGCTCGTTTGGGGATGGACTTGGTAGCGGCATTGCGCGACTGGCCCTGGCCTTTCCGACAGGACGAGCCGGTGCTGATGGGCGTGTCCGGGGGTGTCGATTCGATGGTGCTGGGCGAGGTGATGGTGCGGCTGGGAATCGGCCGGCTGGTCGTCTGCCATATGCATCACGGTTTGCGCGGCGTCGAGGCGGATGCGGACGAAGCGTTGGTGCGGTCCTGGGCGGCGGGGCACGGATGTGAGTGCGAAGTCGGGCACGTCGATGTAGCGGGGCGTGCCGCGGCGCGCCGGCAGTCAGTGGAAACCGCCGGTCGCGAGGCGCGACGGGAGTTTTTTAGGGAGGTGGCGGCGCGGCGCGGCGCGCGGCACGTCGCGCTGGCGCATCACGCGGACGATCAGGTCGAGACATTGTTGATGCACTTGCTGCGCGGAGCCGGCACTCATGGATTGGGCGGGATGCGCGCGGTCACCGATGGGCGCGGCCTCATGGTGGTTCGGCCGCTGCTGGCGTTTTGGCGCCGGGAGATCGAAGCCTGGGCCGTGACGGCCGGGCTGGCCTGGCGCGTCGATGCCTCCAATCGTTGCCTCACGGCCTTTCGAAACCGGATTCGCCACGGAGCGTTGCCCACGCTCGAAGCCGCGGCCGGCCGCGACATCAAGGAAGCCCTTCGGCGTGCCGCGATGATTGCCGCCGAGGATGATGCCGAACTGGCGGCCGCCGCGGCCGGCCACCGCACTGCCTTGGAATCACCGGTCGACGGCGCCCTGTCGGTGGCGGGAGTGCGCTCGCTGTCTCCGGCCATCGCCCGCCGCGTCATCCACGGGTGGCTCGAAGCTCAGGGGGTCCCGGAAGTCGGATTTGCCTTGGTTGAGGCAGTCTGGGCGGTGGCCCGGTCCGATCGCCGGCCGGCGTCGTGCAACACGGCCGGCGGACGCCGCGTCCGTCGCCGGGCGGGTCGACTGTTCCTCGACACTCAGCGGTAGGCGTAGGCGAGCGCCCAACTCGGTTTTTCCACATCCGTGGAAGTGACGGTGAAAATCACCGCATAACTGCCGGTCTTTGGCGGCAGGATTCGCACCCCGATGGCCCCCTTGATCTTCTTGGTTTCGACGTGCAGCGTCTTACCCTTGGCATCGACGATTTTGAGCTCGAGTTCACACTGGTCGGCGTCGCACCCGAGGAAAAACCAATACTCGTTGCCCTTGAAAAGCTGGGCTTTGACTTGTTTGGCGGTGCCGGTCTTGACCTCACCGCTCCAATAATCCTGCCGGACCTGGAATCCTTTTTCCACGTATGGGGTGGCCAACTCCATGGCCATGCTGTGGGCGTCGTCGACATAGGCCAAGGCCGAAGGCAGGCCGAGCGTGCAACTCAGGAGCAGGGCCGCCAGGGCAAGGCGCAATCGGGAGAACACGGGACGTCGCGTCATGAGGAAAATGGAAGAAATGAGGTGCGCCGGCTCACTGGGCGCTCGAGGCACTCGATGTGATCGCCTTGACGAGCTTGAGCGCGGTTTCGTGGATCTTCTGGACACCCGCGGCATTGGGCGGCTCCTCGCCATCGCCGATCACCTCGGCGATGGCGCCCAATCCGTCGAGCAGGACCTTGAGTTTGCCATTTCGTGTGGCCAGCTTTTTAAGTTCCTTCTGGAAGTGCCTGATGATGTCGGGCTGGTTGAGAAGTTCCGCGGCGTCGGCGGTGTAGTTTTTGGCGATCAGGCTGGTCACGGCGTCGGTGCCGCGCAACCAGCCTCCCAGGCTCACGCACTGGCCCAGCTCCGCATCTCGCCGCTGCTCCATCGTGTCCCGCACCGTCTTTTGGGTCTTGTCGAGCTCGACCCGCACGATTTCCCAATGGTTGTTTTTCGAGGCTTCGAGAATGCTGTTGGTGTGCGGCAGGACGGTTTCCTTCAGGCCCAGTGATTCCGATAGCCGCAGCACATCCTTGCCGATGCGCTCGACCGCGTTCTTGTCCTCCGCCTGTACCGCCACAAATCCCTCCGCCACCACGCTGCCCAACAACAAGGCGACATCGACCCGGTTGGAAAACGTCGGCGTCTTCGAACGGCGCAACTCGCCGCGCCAGTCGGGTCGCCCCAGTTTGTCCATCACCATGAAAATCTCACTCGGCACCGGCACGATCACTTCCTCAATCACTTCGCCTGGAAATCCGGCCGCCGCCTCCGTGGCCACGTTGACAACCGTGACCGTCGGCTCGCCCAACGAAACCCACCCGCGACCCCGTCGGCTGGCTTCTAACTCGCGGTCGAGGACGATCGGCCTCATCAGCAGGGTGTCCTCGAACAACGAGGGGACGCGAACTGAAATGTCGAATCCCCGCACTCGCTCGAAGGTTGGCACTTCGCTCCGCGGCGAAGCCACCGGTTCTCCCTGCGCTTCGCGCACCCGGTCGCTCCGCGGCGTGGCGATGCGCGGTGGGTCGAGATAGACATCCCGAGGTGGCGATTCGCCCGTGCCCTGTGTCACCGTAGCCGCGACGGCAATTGTGTAATCCTCATTGATCACCACGAACTTGGCCGGCGTCCCGTCAGGATGCGTCCGAATGCCGGTGGCGAGATCCCGGACGAGCGAGTCAAGGCGAACCGCCCGATGGTGATCGCCCAGCCGCCGATCCCGGACCTCGTTTGGCCTGGAGGCGGCAATCGAGCTTGGCACGGCGGTCAATATAACCGACGTCAGGAATAGAAAACAGGTCAGCGGTTTCACGGGCTTGGAGTGCCAAGGAGGTAGGTGGACCTCCTTGGATAATCCTTAAGTCTGTCACCACGGCCCGGGTCGGACAAATGAATTTGTGGCCCGCGAAAGCGGATCCGAAGGGAGGGCATGATCCGGCACAATTCTCGCCTTTCCGCGTGATTCACGCGACCATCACTCGAGTAAGAGGAGACCATTCCCAGATGGCTCAAAGTGACGAACCATCGCGTGGGCGGAAAAAACCTGTTCCGGATGCTTCGCATCGTCCTCGTCCTCGTCCTCGAATATTCCGCTCTGCTCGCTGCCCTGCCACCCACGCCTGTGACTCTCCCTGCCCATCGTGCCCCGCCCATTTCGGTCTGAATACTGAATACCGATTACTGAACACGGCCCCCCTCCCGCCTCCCACGGACCTCCGACCACCGCCCTCCGACCACCGCCCTCCGACCACCCCGCCCACCGCCCATCGGCAAAAGTAGACACCGTCTGACCAAGAGGTACACTCAACCGCATGTTCGACTTCCTGGCTGAATCCCCGCGGGATCGGGCGGTGCTGTGTGGCCCCGGTCAATCCCGGCGCGAGTTTTTACAAATCGGGGCGCTATCGGCGCTTGGGGCGTCGCTACCGCAATTGCTGGCGGCCGAATCCTCAGGGATGGCGCGTCCCGGTTCAGACAAGAAGTCGTGCATCATGATTTTTAACCTGGGGGGGCCGAGCCACATTGACCTGTGGGACATGAAACCGGAGGCGCCCTCGGAGATCCGGGGGCCGTTTTCTCCGATCCGCACGAAGTCGGAGGCCTTTGAGCTTTCGGAGTTGCTGCCGCGGCATGCGGCACTGGCTGACAAATTTTCGCTGGTGCGCTCGTGTCATCATGATGGGGCGGCGGTGCACGATGCGGGATGGCAGATGCTGCAGACCGGGCGGCGGTTCACTGGCGGGATTCAATCGCCGCATGCCGGGTCGGTGGCCAGCTATTTGCTGGGTCGGCGCACGGATCTGCCGCCCTTTGTGGTACTGCCTCAGTTGATGGGACGCGGCGGCGGAAACCTGCCGAACGGGCAGGCGGGCGGATTTCTGGGCAAGGCGCATGACCCATTCGCTCTCATGGCGGATCCCTCGCAGGCGGATTTTCGGGTGCCCGACCTGCTCCCGCCCGACCAGATCGGTGCGGCCCGGCTCGACCGGCGGCGCCGGCTGCGTGACATCGTCGAGGGAGCGGTGCGCGACTTCGAGGCGAGCGAGGACGCGCGGCTGATGGACGAGAATTTCCACGCGGCTTTCCGGATGATGACAAGCGCTCAGGCGCGCCAGGCATTCGCGCTGGCCGACGAACCGCCGGCGGTCCGCGAGCGCTATGGCATGAATCGATTTGGCCAATGTTGCCTGCTCGCGCGCCGGCTCATCGAGGGCGGCGTGCGGTTCGTCACGATCAATACGTTTCTCACTGTCTTCGACGAAATCACTTGGGACATCCATGGATCGAAGCCGTTTACCTCGATCGAAGGCATGAAGGACATCGTCTGCCCGATGTACGATCAGGCCTACACCGCGCTCATCGAGGATCTCGACCAGCGTGGCCTGCTCGATGACACACTGGTCGCCTGTCTTTCCGAATTCGGTCGCACACCGAGGGTCAACCCGGCCGGCGGTCGCGACCATTGGCCGCAGTGTTTTACGACGTATTTCGCGGGCGGCGGCGTCAAGGGTGGGCGTGTGGTCGGCAAAAGCGATCCGATCGGCGGTTTCCCCGCCGAAAGGCCCGTCACCCCAGGCGACATTGTCGCCACCGTGTTCCACAGCCTCGGGCTCGACCATAAGGCGCACCTGCCGGGTCCGGGCGGGCGGCCATTTTTCCTGACTGATCTCGGCACCGAACCAATCCGGGAGTTGTTTGTGTGAGGCAGCCTGCGCCGCCTCCGCCACCACCCGCATCGTCTACCCGCCACCACCCCGCCGCGTCTCATGCCCTTTCTGAAGTACTCGTGCCTTCTCGTTCCGGTCGCCCTCGTGGGCATAAACCGCCTGCACGCCGATGACGTGCCGTCGTTTCGCCACGACGTCCTGCCGGTTTTGTCCAAAGCCGGGTGTAATTCGGGCGGCTGTCATGGCGCCATCGCCGGCAAAGGCGGGTTTCGGCTCTCCCTCTTCGGGTACGACCCGGAAAAAGACTACCTCACCATCACTCGCGAAGTGCGCGGCCGGCGCATCGAACTCACCAACCCCGCCCGCAGCCTGCTGGTCACCAAGCCCACCACCGCCGTCCCGCACAAGGGAGGAAGGCGCCTCGACCCCGCCTCCGACGACTACCGCATCCTCACGGCCTGGATATCCGCGGGCGCGCCGCCTCCCCGCGCCGATGATCCCGCGGTTGCCGGGCTCGACGTCACGCCCGCCGAATGCGAACTCTCCCCAGGCCAGTCGCAGCCACTCACGGTCCACGCGCGGTTTACCGACGGCACCCGCCGCGAGGTCACCCGCTGGGCGAAATTCACATCGGCCGACGAGGCCGTCGCCACGGTGGACGCCACCGGCACGTTGACCGGCGTGTCCCACGGCAGCGGCGCCGTCACCGTGTGGTATTCGTCGCAATTGGCCACGGCGCGGGTCGTTTCCCCATTCCCGTATCCGGTCGACGACGCGGTCTTCGCTGCCGCCCCGCGCTCCGGGTTTATCGACGACCACGTCCTCGCCCATCTCCGAAAACTGCAGCTCGCGCCCTCCCCGCCCGCCCAGGACGCCACCTTCTTTCGGCGCGCCTTCCTTGATACGATTGGAAAGCTGCCCACGCCCGAAGAGGCACGCGCCTTCGTGGCCGATCCCGCACCGGACAAACACGCCCGCCTCGCCGACACCCTGCTCGCCCGCCCGGAATTCGTCGACTACTGGGCGTACAAATGGGCCGACGTGCTGCTGGTGACGAGCTCAAAACTGCGCCCGGAGCCATTGCAGGCGTATGCCAACTGGATCCGCCAGCAAGTCGCCGCCAACCGGCCCTGGAACGAGATGGTCGCTGAGTTGGTCACCGCCAAGGGATCATCGGTGGAAAATGGCGCGACCAATTTCTACGCCGTCCATCAAGATCCCGAAACCATGGCGGAAAACGTCAGCCAGGCATTCCTGTCGCTCTCGATCAATTGCGCCAAGTGCCACAACCATCCGCTCGAGAAATGGACCAACGACCAGTATTACGCTTTCG
>JBJXFS010000217.1:0-20371 GCA_046155625.1 Verrucomicrobiales bacterium
CGTCAGCCACACAAAGAAAGAAGATCCATGAAGAAGAGTTCGGTCGGAAGTTCCGAAGAAAATCCAGCCCGTACACCACGACCGCTAAACCGCCCGTTTTGACCGACTTTCAGATCGGCCACCACAGAAGGCATCCGCCAAGCGTTTCGCCCCTATAAAAAACCGCCACCTCACAGTTGAAGACTCGCAAATTGACCTGAAGTCGAAACTGGGCATCACCTAAAGTCCGCTGGCGCTTGGTTTGTTTATCTTCTCAACCGCGGCGCATGCTTCAACGTCCATGATGCAGAAAAAAGCCGGGTGGCCTGGCCACCGGTAGGCGGCCAGCTTGGGCTTTCCTTGGCGGTGCCATTTGCTTTCCTTGCGATCAAACCGCCATTTGGTCCCGGTCGCGGTATTGACCTTGAGCAGGTCCTGGATCACCTCCTCCGTGACGCCCTTTCGATTGGAGTAGATTTCCATAATGGACTTGCCGTCGTGAATGACTACTTCCACGGAGAACCCATTTTTTTCATAGGCGAAAGACTCCGCTCCCACGATTCGCGGAACCTCGGTTTTTTTGCCTTCTCCATAGCGCTCGGTAATTTGCTTCTGAGTCTCGCCGACGCGGGCTTGGCTTGGCACGGAGGCAACCAGTACAGCGACGGCAATGGCGAGGACGTGATGCATGGGATTTCGGTGGGTGCGATGGACACGTACAAGGTAGACTAACATCGGCGGTGCATTTTGCGAGCGGAAACACCGCTTTACGAAATCAGGCGCGTTGCCGCATCCATAAAGACACCGAAGCGAAAAGGCAGGAGCAACACTCAGCGAGCGTAGAGTACCTGTCCAGATATCCCCCGCAGCAGTTTTACACATCGGAGACCGTGGCCTGGTGCCGGAAGGACAGGGGTCCCGGCGTCGTCCGCGCCGCCATCGGCGCCGAAGGAACGCGACGAAACCGAGCCGCCGGTCGGCTTCTGGAAACGAATCATCGCCTTCCTCGGTTCCTACCCGATGCCGCAGAATGGCGCGGGAACGGCCGATCGCGACTTCATGGCCCGACGTGTTCGGGGACTTAGTCAAGAAGCGCTCGGGCAAAAGCGCCGCGTCATCGCAAAAACGGTGCGTTCGTGGGAGAGCGGGCTCGCGGAGCCCGATCTGGGGCGACTCAAACGGCGGAGTCCAATAACCCGGATGGGAACCACGAAATGCACGAAACACACGAAAAAACCAAGGCATTACCCAATGATCACTGTCCACCTGATGGATGAGGAGGTCGCCTGTCCAAACCCAATGAATTTTCGTGTGTTTCGTGACTTTCGTGGTTCAAATGTCCCTTTTTGAGCTGAGTGCATTGACTGGAGGAATCCAGAGTTCACCTTGAGGCGCACACCGAGGCAGGCTGGACTCGCATCCACGACACCACGGGCCATCTGCTTTTCTTCAACTACGCTTTCAACGTCCTCGCCATCGACACCTTGCCTCGCAACGGCTACATCAAGGACGATCAACTCCTCCCCTTTGATGTGATCCTGTGCAGACCTGATGATCCTTTGGCACGCTTCTTGAATCTCTATCCGGAATGACTCACCGCTCCCGTATGCTCGCAAATCGCCCCCTACCGTGTCCCGTGATTTCGTCAGCCATGGCATTGGGTAAAGTGTGGCCGTCCATGACCCATGCACCCGTTCCCACCGCCGGACCCCCGGAGCAAAATCCCAGCAGACAGACGCGGCAGATGGGCTTCCGGCTCGAGGCCATCTGGATTGCGCTCTTCTTGGGGCTTTCCTCCCCTGCGGCGGCCGAGGACTGGAAGGGCTGGATCGGATCACGGCTCGCGGGTTCGCCGGAGGAGGCGCTGCCCTTCAAGGTGGAAAAGACATTTGCGGGGATCACTTGGAAGTCGCCCATGTATTTCGCGCTGGAGCCCGGGGGTGAGCATCTCATCGTTGTCCAGCAGGACGGGCCCATGGTGCGGGTTAATGCCGATCCGGCGGCGACTGGGGCGCAGACGTTTGGAGAATTCCCTGGCTGGCTGGTCTACAGCGTGCTCTTCGATCCCGAGTATGCGACGAATCACTTTGTCTACCTGTTCAGAAACGGTCCGACCGGCGACACGCCCAAGGGAAACCGTGTGTCACGGTTCGTGGTGGCGGCGGAACCGCATCCGCACATCGATCCAGCTACGGAACTGGCCATCATGCAATGGCCCTCCGGCGGGCACGATGGCGGCGACATGGACTTCGGGACGGATGGGATGCTTTATCTCACGACTGGAGATGGCACGGTGGACTCGGACCTCTGGGTTTCCGGCCAGACGCTGAACGATCTGCTCGGCGCAGTGCTGCGCATAGAGGTGCGGGGCGCGACGAAGGAGAAACCGTATTCCCTTCCGGCGGACAATCCATTTCTTGGTGAGCCCGACGCGCGGGGTGAAATCTGGGCCTACGGCCTGCGCAATCCCTGGCGCATGGACATCGATCCCGTCTCCGGCCAGGTGTGGGTGGGCAATAACGGCCAGGACCTTTGGGAAACGGCTCACTTGGTACGCCCCGGCGAGAATTATGGCTGGAGCGTCTTCGAAGGCAGCCATCCCTTTTATGCCAACCGCGCGCTCGGGCCCACGCCCCACGTGAGGCCCACAATCGAGCATTCACATTCAGAATTTCGCTCGCTGACCGGCGGCGTGGTCTATCGCGGAACCAAATGGCCGGACCTCGACGGGGCTTACATCTACGGCGACTACTCGACGGGCCGCATCTGGGGCGCGAAGCACGATGGCAAGCAGATGATCTGGCATCGTGAGTTGGCCGATTCGCCGCTGGGAATAGCCGCTTTCCGCGCCCTGCCGGACGGCGATTTGCTCGTCGCCGATCACCTGGGCCATGGCGTGTATCGCCTTGAGAAGAACCCCCCGCCCGCCCAGGCACAGCCGTTTCCGAAAAAGCTGAGCGAGACCGGGCTCTTCGAGAACGGCCAGCCGGCCGAGGGGGTGGTGGCGTATGAAGTGAACGCGCCTGCCTGGACCGACGGCGCCAAGGCCCGGCGCTGGATGGCCGTGCCCGCCGGGCAAACCGTGAGCTATGCCGACGACACAGCGTGGGGCTTCGGCGATGGCGCGGTGCTCTCGCAAACGCTGTCGCTCGATGACCAACGCCCCGTCGAGACGCGGGTCATGCTCAGGCAGCAAGGCGAATGGGCCGGCTATTCGTACCGATGGAACGCCGAAGGCACCGACGCGGAGTTGGTGCCGAAGGAAGGGTTGACGGTGGAATTAGCGGAAGCCGGAGGCCCCCGAAGCTGGCGTTTCCCCAGCCGCGCCGAATGCGCCTCGTGCCACTCGCGCGCCGCGAATTACGTGCTCGGGGTCACGGGTGCGCAGTTGCACCGCAGTTCGCAACTCGATGATATTGGGAAACTTGGCTTTCTCCAGGGATTGGCGCAGACCCGGCCCGTGCCGCTGACCAATCCGTATGACACCGCCGCAGACCTCGAGGCGCGCGCCCTGACCTACCTCCACGTGAATTGCTCAGTGTGTCACGTCGAGTCGGGCGGCGGAAACGCAAAGATGCAACTGCGCCTGGGCCACTCGCGCGAGCGTATGGCGATCTTCGACGCGCGTCCACAGCATGCCACATTTGGCTTGCCCGACGCCATGCTCGTCGCGCCGGGGCACCCGGAGCGCTCGGTCCTTCCGCTTCGGCTGGCCCGGCGTGGCGGGGCCTCCGGCCAGATGCCGCCGCTGGGGACGACCCGTGCGGACGAGGCCGCCGTGGCGATGATTCGCGAGTGGATCGCGCGGATGCCATCGACCCAAACGGTCGTCAAAACCTGGACGATGGAGGATTTTTCTCCCGATCTGCCTTCGCTGGAAAAAGGCCGGCGCTTCGTGAAGGGCAGGGAAGCGTTTACGCGCACCGGCTGCGCCCAGTGCCATCGACTGGCTGGGGAAGGCGGCAGTGTGGGGCCGGACCTCACCGGCGCGGGCAAACGTCTCTCGGCCCGGACCATGCTCGAGTCGATCCTGGAACCGTCCCGACACATCGCGCCCGGCTTTGCCGTGCCGGGCACGGACCCGCCGCTCTCGACCATGCCGCCGGGGATGGTGAACGTTTTGGCGAAGGAGGAAGTGCTCGATCTCCTTTACTACCTGCGCCGCGATGGCCGGCCGAAAGTCGCAGCCCTGGTCACCGAATACCGGCACAACTCGCACGCCGACGTCATCGTAAGCCGCCTGCTGCAGACCGACACCCTCGACGGGAAAGGCAGGGACTCGCCCCTTGAACTGGTCTCGCTCTACACCGACCAGCGACCGGCCAGCGATACCAGCCGAATTCTCTCGGCCTCCCATCGATTCCCCATTTTCCCGACCGTGGCGGAGACGCTGACGCTGGGCACGGGAGAACTGGCGGTGGATGGTGTCCTGCTCATCGCCGAGCACGGCGACTACCCGCTGAACCCAAGTGGTAATCGCATCTATCCCAAGCGCCGGCTTTGGGAGGAAACCCTGGCCGTCTTCCAGAAGAGCGGCCGTGCCGTGCCGGTCTTTATCGACAAGCATCTGGCCGACAACTGGGCCGACGCCAAGTTCATCTACGACAGCGCGAAGGCCGTCGGCGCGCCCTTGATGGCGGGATCCTCCGTGCCGACGAGCTGGCGCCGACCCGCCGCTGACATCGAGCGCGATGCGGCGGTGCGGGAGATCGTGGCCTTCACGTACGGCGGCACCGACGCCTACGGATTCCACGGGCTCGAGTGCGTGCAGGCCATTGCCGAGCAACGCAAAGGCGGCGAGACCGGCATCGTGGCCGCACAGATGTTCTCCGGAGCGGAGGTCTGGAGAGCTTTCGATGAAAAGCGCTTCGATCCCGGACTGTTCGAGGCGGCGTGGGCGCGCCTTACCAATCCGCCGGACGTGAGCACCCTTCGCGAACGCGTCAGAGAACCGCTCCTGTTCCGCATCGAGTACGTCGACGGCTTGCGTGCGACCATGCTCGAGCTGAACGGTGCCGTGAATGAGTGGGCCGGCGCCTGGCGCTACGCGGATGATCCGGAAGCCAAGCGGATCGGATCCACTCTGTTCTGGACGCAGGAAGGACGTCCGGGGATGCATTTCACCATCCTGCTCAACGGCATCGAGCAGATGATCCTGACAGGCACGCCGGCATGGCCCGTCGAGCGTACCCTCCTCACCAGCGGCGCCCTGGATGCCCTGCTGATCTCGCGGAAAGACGGCGGCAGGCGACTCGAAACGCCCTATATGAACCTCGGTTACAAATCGTCATGGCGCTGGCACGAACCGCCGCCTCCCCCGCCGATGCGCCCGTGGAGCGAGCAGTAGCCTCAACGCGGCGAAGACGTCTGGAAACTTTCTGTCGTCATTCCCGGTTTCAAGATAACCGTCTCTTCCTCGCCATGGATCGCGCCCATCTCCTCCTCATCCTTCTGCTTCCGACAACACTCGTCGCCCAGGCGCCGCCGTTCGAGTTCACGCGCTTGGTGGCGCACTGGGATGCGTATGGGAGTCCGGACTATGTGAAGTTCATCGAAGAAGCGCAGCCGGAAGTCGCCCAGGTAGGATTTTATGGGGCGCACTTCTACAGCCTCGTTCACACCGCGGAGTTTGGCGGTTACCCCGCGCATTTTCCCGTGCGCGGCCTCGACGAGTGTTCCGAGTGGTTCCGAAATCTGAACGGCCAACTGCACGAACGTGGAGTCAAGGTGGTTGGCCATTTCAATATCGAGTTCCTGGTGGGCGATCCCGATAGCCCCGAAGGCCCGCGCGGGTTCTTCCGCTGGTACCGCGATCTCTGGGATGAGGCCACGCTTGGCCCGAAGCCAGTGACTGACCCGGTCACCTTCCTTGAAAAAAAGGCCGATGGAACCCCCATCATGAACCGGACCTATGCCATCGGCGGCATGAACGAATACTGGGCCTGCCTGCGCAATCCCGCATGGCAACAAGTGCTGAAAGCGTGGGTGCGACGCGGCGTGGATCTCGGCCTGGACGGGTTCATGATCAACTATTTCTACAGGCATGATTGCGTCTGCGAGCATTGCCAGAGCGGCTTCCGGACCTACCTGCGCGGCCGGTTTCCAGGCCCCGAACTGAAGGATCGGTTCGGCCTCGATGACCTCGAGACCCATGTCTTTCCGGAGATCGTTTCATGGCATGATCCGAAGGAATCGACGCCCCTGCGCCGCGAGATGCTGCGCTTCTCCCAGATCTCCAACAAGCAGGTCTTCGACGACGTCTTCCTCAAGCACGGCCGCTCGCTGAAACCGGACTTGATCGTCGGTCAGTGGAACCATCTGGGCGATTTCTCCGCGATCAGCGGCGACGAGCGTTGCCTGCTGCCGGCGGAGCTGTGGTCGAAGGACGAGAGCTATCTTTGGTACAGCACCGGCGGTTCAGCCAATTTCACCGACTTGAAAAAAAGCGTGGCAGGCGACGGCGCGCTCCAGGCGCGATTCATTCGCGGGGCTTCCGGCGACAAGCCGTTCACGCTCGGGAAATACGAGGCCACCCGCATCCGCTCCGCCATCGCCGAACTGGCCGCCAACGGCGGAGCACCGATGGGTTTCTACACTCGTTTTTCGGATCCCCCGACGCGCGCGGAAATCGTGCGCTACTACCAGTTCCTGAAACGCCACGACGCACTCTATCGTAACAACAAGGCCCACACCGAGGCCACATTGCTCTACCCGCGCTCTGCCGTCCACCGCGGCGAACTGCAGCCGCTTGCCGCCTTCCGCGAGCGCGGCCGAAAACTGCTCGACGAGCATGTCCTGTTCGACGTGATGCCCGACGACGCGCCTTCGGGCAGCCCGTCGCGACTGTCAGGCGATGAGGACACACTCCCTGAGCCGCGAAGCCGTTTCCAGGCGCCATTCACTATCCGTGTCTCCGCGAGCCGGCCCGCCGGCACTGACAACGAACTGGATTTCCATTTCGTAAACTACAACCGCCACGAACCACCGCCGGCCGCCGACGGATCACCCTCGCCAGGATCCGGCATCCACGATGAAAAACCGATATCCGCCGACCCGATCGTCTGCGATGTCCTCCTTCCCAAAGGCGCCACTGCCGCCGACGTCCAATTCATCTCGCCAGAAGATCCGACACCCCGCGCCCTCGAATGGAAGGAGACTGGCGGGCGCCTCCAGTTCACATCACCGACATTCCTCGTCTACGCGGTCGTTCGTGTCTCCCTGCGTCAATGAATCGGGAAACGGAAATGACGACCGCAAGATGAGTGACAGAGGGAGCAGGATCGTGGGAGCGGGCGCAATCAACCTCAGACTGATCGAAGGCCAGTCCGACGAAGCCCGACGTGTTCAAGGCCTCAGTCAATACGCGCTCGGGAGAAAGCTCGGCGGGATCGCAAAAACAGTGCGTTTATGGGAAAACGGAGTCGCGGAGCCCGATCCGGACATGCTCGAACGGCGGCACGCCTTGGCTGGAGAAATTCCCACTTCACTTTGAATCGCACGAAGGTCCCCACCAGAATCGCGGTGACCGCTTTCAGGAACACTTGACCGCGCCCGTGACCATTCACCTTTCGTATGAAAGCACTCATCCCATTCGTCCTATTCGTCGCATTCCTCCTGTTTCCCGCACCGCTCCCCGCCGAAGACTGGCCGCACTGGCGCGGCCCGGCGCGCGACGGCTCGACGTCCGAAAGCAGCGGCTGGGAGGAAGGCGCGTGGCCGCCAGTGGAGGTGTGGTCGGCTGATGTCGGATACGGTTCGTCGTCGGTGCTGGAGGTTGGGGGAAAGGTTTACGGCATCGGCCATCGCGGGGATGGCGAAACGGTCTTTTGCCTCGATGCCGCGACGGGGAAAGCGCTGTGGGAGCAAAACTACAAAGCGCCCGACTACGGACGCGAGGCGGTCGGCGATCAGAATTTCTACACCGGGCCGAGCGCGACGCCGGAGTTTGATCCCGAGACCGGCCTGCTCTTCACGCAGGGCATCGATGGCGATCTCCATTGCTGGGACACGAAGGCCGACGGCAAGCCCGTCTGGGCGCTGAATCTTTACGACGCTTTCGGCACGCCGCAGCGCCCGCAAGTCACCAAGCGCGCGAACAGTCGCCGCGACTACGGCTGCCCGACTGCGCCGCTCGTGCAGGGCCGGCTCTTGATCATCGGCGCGGGGGATTCGAAGCACGGCAACGTCCTCGCCTTTGACAAAACCAACGGCCACCCCGTCTGGTCCTCGCAAAACAAAGACGCCGCCGGACACGCGGGCGGACTCGTGCCCGTGAGCATCTCCGGCAAGCCGTGCGTCGTCTCGCTCACCGCCACGCAAGTCGTTGTCACCGAACTCTCCGCCGGACGCGAAGTCTGCGCGTATCCGTGGGCCACCGATTTCATCAACAACATCCCGACCCCCGCGATCCTGCGCGACGGCTCCATCGTGGTCACCAGCAACTACAACATCAGCGCCACCGCCGCGCTCGCTCCCGGCGCGGTGACCATGCGGTCTGTTTGGAAATGCGCTGAGTCGTCCGGCGTATGCAGCCCGGTCGTGGACGGCGATGCGCTCTACCTCGGCAGCGCCGGCCTGCGCTGCCTCGATGCGCGCACGGGGAAAGTCCGCTGGTCCGGCGGGAAATTCGGCGATGCGTGCTCCGTCATCCTCACCGGCGACAAACGCCTCATCGTCTGGGCCAACGACGGCGACCTCGCGCTCATCGAGGGCGCAGGCCGGTCGCCCAGCGCGTTTAAATTGCTCGCCGAGCGCAAAGGCATCCTGCGCGACATGGCATGGCCGCACGTCGTCCTCGCGGGCGGACGACTCTTTTGCAAAGACCGCGCCGGAAACCTCAAATGCCTCGCCCTCGGCAAAACCGCCCGCGCGCAGATCGCGAAAGCCCCGCCGGTCATCATGCCCCTAAAGCCCGCCGCCGCCGAGAAATTCGACCTCACTCACTGGCCCGCGAACGACACCGTCCTCGCGTGGAAAAAAGGACGCGGCAAGCGCGGCTTCCTCGGCTCTCTCGCGAATACTGGACGCTGGATCCTCGCCGCAAATGGCGACGCGACTTTCGAGCCAGACGGTAGCCTGCTCGCGAGCGGCGGCGGATTTCCGATCACCGGTGACATGGAGTCCTTGAGCGGTGTTTTCAAAAAGGCCGGCGCACTCACAATCGAGGTCATCTTCACCGCCGCCGACATCGAGCAAACCGGCCCCGCCCGCATCCTCACGTTTTCGGAAAGCGGCTACGCGCGGAACTTCACGCTCGGTCAGGAAAAAGACGCGCTCATCCTCCGCCTCCGCACTCCGGCCACCGGCGCGAATGGAATGAATCCCCAAACCGTGCTGACCCGCATCGAACCCGCCCGCCTCTACCACTGCCTCATCAGCTACGGAAACGGCACGCTCGCCTGCTACCTCAACGGCGCCGAAGTGTACCGCGAAACCGGTCACGTCACGGGCGACTTCTCCAACTGGTCTCCGCAAAAATTCGTCATCGCCAACGAATGGAAAGACCCCCGCCCATGGCGCGGCCGCGTGGAAGGAGTCGCGCTTTTCACAACTCCCACAGACGCCGCCACCGCCGCGCGGCGGTGGAAGGAAATGGCGCGGTAGGAGTTGCGGGATTGATCGGCTTGCGGTGCGGCGGGGATTGCGGCTCCGACGCGCGGCTCTGAGCCAGACATCGATCGGTCCTGACGGGAAAGTGCGTTGCCATTGGTGCGGTTTCGCGCCGGAATTTCCCGCTCCCCACGATACGGAGTGGGGCTTTCCGGTGGGTCTGGATCTCTCCAGCTCTCGCGTCATCCCTCTCCCCCGCCATTTGCCCGGCCCGCCCCCGCGCGTCGCCCCAGTGGCAACTCGTCCGCCTCGCCTGGGACGAGGTCCTTTCCGCTTCCGAAAAGAGTACCGCCCGACAATGGGCACACTCCGGCCCGAATACGGCGCGCCACTCCGGCCTTCTTCCATTGCGGAGACCCCATCGCCCGCTATTTTGTACTCTTGTGACGCTGCCCTTTTCGCCTTCTGTCTTCTGGGATTGCGACCCTGCGTCGATCGATGTGGAGGAGAACTGCTTGCTCGTGATCGGACGCGTGCTGACGCGGGGACTCTACACCGACTGGCTGGCGCTCAAACAGCTTTACGGCGTGGAGCGCTTGCGCCACGAGGTGACACGCTTGCGCTCCCTCGATCCACGCACCCTGGCCTTTTGTTCCGTCTATTTTGACCTGCCGAAAGAAATCTTCCGATGCTATTCGAAAACGCCGTCCTTGAGCCCGGAACCCGCGCTCTCCTGAGACGTCTGGGAGGGATTCTCGCGGCCGACCGCTTCTTTCTCGTCGGCGGCACCGCCCTAGCCATCCAGATCGGACATCGCCGATCCATCGACCTCGATTTCTTTACCCGCGAGGCCTTTGACCCGGACCGCATTCTCGAGTCGCTGTCGGCCACCCTCCCGCCCGATGGCAAACCAGCGCAGGATCGGCTCCTGCTGCTTGATGAGGGATGTGTGAACGCCTTTGGTGCGAATGGGAAGGTTGTATGGCACCACATCCACCCGAAACTGGACTGGCAAACGGAAGTCGGTAGGGCCGGTACAACCGTCGTGAAATCGCCGCCTCCTCGCCGGCCAGACCCAACGCCAAGCCGCCACCCAAATCGGAGTCGTCCGCGGGGTCTACGACCGCTGGGAACGCGACAAAACCGAGCCGCCCGTCGGGATTTGGAAGCGAATCATCGACTTCCTAGGTTCCTACCCGATGCCGCAGAATGGCCGAGGAACCGCCGATCTGGTTCTGATGGCCCGACGTGTTCAAGGACTCAGTCAATACGCGCTCGGGAGAAAACTCGGCGTCATCGCAAACACGGTGCGCGCATGGGAAAACGGTTTGTCGGAACCCGATCCGGCGCGGCTCAGACGGCTGAGTGAATTCGTTGGGGGAATTCTGAAGAACCCTTGAAGCTGGCGGTGGGCGGCGGAACGACTCGAGCGACTTCCTGTCCCCAAAGCTGCGTTGACGCCCGGACACTGGCATCGTATCCTCCACCAGTCGTGAGCACCGAAAAAAAACAGCTTCAAACGCAGCCAATGCCAGCCAAGGCGACGGGAGGCATTCGCTTGAAGCCTTCCGTGACCGACTACGCGACGTTTGCGGCGACAACAGACAAGGTGCTGGGCGTAACCGCCCGGAACGGGCCGCGTACGAGGCCCAACAAGCGCATGCTCTGGCTGGCGAACTCAAAATCCTGAGGAATTCAGACCAGACCTTCGAGGAGTTCCACAACACGGACCCGGGGTTGCGCTGCGGGACCGAGCATCTGATCGAGTTCGACGACGAGACCGGACGGGTGGTAAAAATCACGGTTCCACCGAAATTCGGACTGCTGCCCGCCGTGATTTCGACTCCGCAGGCGAATTTGCGAGACGATCCGGCCATACCACGTTTCCGTCAGGAGATCGGATTCATTGATGCCAGCCCTCTCGAGTACCTGGAGCGGTGGATGGCGGCAAACGAAGTTTTTGAAGATGACGTGCGCCTCACCTCGGTTGTCGAATGGGCCGATGGCCGGATCTCTTTCGCCATCAGCCAGCCGCAGTATCACGGGGATCCTGCCTCCGACCGCGAAATCGAAGCTTACTTCACGCAGGCAGGCTGGACCCGCATTCCCGACCCCACGGGCCACCTGCTTTTCTTCAATTACGCCTTCAGCGTCCTCGCCATCGACGCCTTGCCTCGCAACTGCTACATCAAGGACGATCAACTCCTTCCCTTTGATGTGATTCTTTGCAGACCAGATGATCATTTGGCACGCTTCTTGAACCTCTATCCCGAGTGAGTCGCCGCTCCCGTATGCTTGCAAATCGCCCCATACCGTGGCCCGTGATCTCGCCATCCCTGGCAAAAGATGCAGTGGGGTCGTCCAAGTGGCGAACGGATATAGCCAGTCGGTCTGAGACAACGCAAAACTCTACTTGTGTGCCCTTTAGACCGGAGCGGAAACCGGTGCGGCCCAAAAACTGCCAATGGCTTTGCTCACCCCGGAACAATGGGAAGCATTAACGGGAAGCGTATTTCATCCTGCGGCTCGAAACGCTACCTCCAATCCCCTTATCGTTCCGGGTTTCCGTCCCACACGAAAATAACTCCATGAGCCTACAGACGACATCCTTCTGCCTAAAAGGCCCCGGTTACGCTGCAAAACATACCCAGCGTCCTTTCGGGCGGGAGGTCGTATTTGAGCCAATTTCCACAGAGCGCAAAGTTAGTTCAACGGAGTTGTGCAACTGCTTCAACTTAGTCGGATTGAGACCATGTACGGCCAGCGAATGGGAGTCTACTGATGCTCTCGTGCGCATCGCAGCAGTATTGGACGGTGATGCAGGGATGTCGCTGAACGTGTCGTTGGACTTCAGCGGTGAATTCGATCCGCGAAGGTCATGGGCTAATATTTGGACTTACATTAAGGCTCTTAGTTTCCGCCCACTAGAGGATGGCGCGCCCACCACTGTGGACGAGCAGATAGCCCACAGTTTGGCTTATGAAGCGTGGAATCATCGAAAACAGTTTCCGCCGTCGGATTCGTCGCCGTAAGCCCCGCGTGGCTGAGTTGATAGTTTCAAGTCGAAGCTAGTTACGACGGGGGCTGAAACTGATGCTACGACATAACCTCTGTTTTCGTGGTGGGGAACTTCAATCGTGCAAGAAAGCCGGCGGTTCCCCCTGCAGCACCTCCTTCACCCAACTCCCAAGTTCCATTGTCTAAGAATTGTTGAAATTCGCATTTTCCTGAAAGTAAACATCATCCTACTTTGCCATTTTGCGATTATGGGCTCCAAATCGACCGCAAAGCCCTCACGGCACACCATTTACAGCGCAAAAATCTTCTTCAAAAGCCCACTTCTTTGGGCGCCCACCTGCGAAATCGCCGCCTCCTGGCCGGCCAGACTCAACGCCAAGCCGCCGCCCAAATCGGCGTCCTCCGCGAGGTCTACGACCGCTGGGAACGCGACGAAACCGAGCCGCCCGTCGGGTTCTGGAAACTTATCATCGCTTTTCTAGGCTACTACCCTATGCCGCAGAATGGCGCAGAAATGGCAGATCTGGTCCTAATGGCCCGACGTGTTCATGAGCTCAGTCAATACGCGCTGGGGAGAAGGCTCGGCGTCATGGCGAAGACGGTGCGTTTGTGGGAACACGGATTGGCGG
Organism: Verrucomicrobiales bacterium; assembly: GCA_046155625.1. Taxonomy (GTDB): domain Bacteria; phylum Verrucomicrobiota; class Verrucomicrobiia; order Verrucomicrobiales; family V1-33; genus CAJBME01. The sequence continues at coordinate 13,176 of JBJXFS010000217.1, forward strand.
AACCTAATCTGGAGCAGATCAAAGGGCTGCGTGCGTTGGCTGAAGGGGTTCACACTTCACTTTGAACCGCACGGTCCGAAAGAAAGTTTCCGATGCTCTTGAAGACCTCGTCCTTGAGCCCGAAACCCACGCTCTCCTGAGACGCCCCGGAAGGACTCTGTCTGGCGAGCGACAGCTGAGGCACCGCTTTGGACCTGAAGATCCGCCATCGCCAATCCATCGACCTCGACCTCCTTCTCGATCGTTTGTTGCCAATTCCTCATTCTTACCAGATGATCTACTTCGGATAACCAAACGATCAACACTGCTGAATTAGAGAATTATCCAGCAGGAAAGTTGGTCTCAGAATTGTGTTCAAAAGTGCACAATCAGCTTGACACATGGAGAAGCATTTATATTTGGTTGTCCATGATACACAATTCCCTCCATTGCGGTCGCATCCTCGTGGCGACGCTAATCGTTTGGTCATCCACCCTCTCCACCCGCGCGCAGCTTCCGGTGTTCCGCGCGTGGTTTGAAGATGAGGCAGACGGAAAGAAAATCTTAGTCTGGCCTACTGGCCCCTATCGTCAGTATGAAGTGGAGCGGAGCACCGACCTGTTTTCCTGGACGATGGAGGCAGCCCTATACAGAACGACCGGCAGTGCCCAGATGCGGCGGCATGTCCTAACGATCGTGCCCTCGGGCGCGACACCACCGCCGGTGGTGCCGCCTTCTACCAAAGACCCGGTGCTGTTTACACTGCGGAGGATCGGAGCGGATTACATCGCCACTTGGGAGGGACTGGATGGAGTAATGTATTCTTCTGGCTCGATTAGCGGAGTGCCAACCACACCACTGCCTGTGAGCGAGCACGATTGGGGCAACTATCGGATCACCACTATCGTGACGGCTCCCGCCACGGAGGGGGTGGTGGCTCCGACCCCGAGCACGCTACCGGCGCCGGAATCGGCGCGTCTGGCGGCGTTCACCGCGAGCATTAGCCAGCTCGCTACGACGACGGCTCCGGAAGGGCAGACGGCGGTGGTTTCGGCGAACGGTACTTACTGGCGGGTTCGCGAACTTCAGGATTCCGATGGCGACGGGCTGACGGACCTCTACGAAGCGACGGTCTTGCACAGCGACATCTTCCTGTGGGATTCAGACGGTGACGGTACGGACGACGGAACAGAGTACGCCAATTCACGCAGCGCGCTGGACTCGACGGATGCGGACCCAGCAACCTTTGCGCTGGACTGGAAGCAGACTGCGGGCTTGAACGCATGGCCCCACGGCTATGCTTCAGGACTCAATCCCTCTGCGCCGTTCAACCTTTACCGCAAACGCGTAACTGTCCGGAGACTGCGGAAAAACGGTTCGACCTTCACCTCCCCAACACTAAATTCTTACGTGCGCGACGATGTGGAAAACACCGTCACGGAGGAGGTCACCAGCGGCGGTGCTCTGCATTACGAAGCGTCCAGCGGGACTTACGAACCGACGCTGAAGTGGAACTACTCGCACACTCGCGGAGCCGATCTCCCTGGCTCCAACACGACGCTCTTTGGTCTACCCACTGCGGCTCCGCTGGTCAGCGGCGACCGATACCAATTCAGCGCGACCAACTATGAGGGGACTTGGAATTACGAGTCGGCAACGTTGACCAACCACATGGTCAGCGCATTCAAGGAGTGGCCCGAAGGCATAGGCGAAATCGTCACTCAGAAGCGACGAAATTGGACCGCCACTAGCTCGACCAACATCACAGTTACGGGAACGACGACGGTCAACCGCACGCCCGGCAGCTTCTACCTGCTGCCGTCGTTGACCCCAACGCCGGTCTGGACCTCCGAAACCACCGCCGCCGGAGGCTCCGCTACTACCACTCCCAACGACGGATGGACCACCATCACCCTCAGTGACAAAGTCACTTACGCCACTCATCGCGCGAATGTGCTCGCCCTTAACTATTCCGGCGCCTCAGTAATCGATGCCAGCGAATCGGAGAGCGCGGACGCGCGTTACACCTTAACAGAAACCGGCGTTGTGGGGCTTCAGAAGCTCTCTTTCCGCCTGAACCGCATCAACACCAATGCGGGCATTGGCGAGCAGGCATTCTCAGGTGCGACGAATGTAGACTGGACTGAAACTTTCACTCCCACGGATGATCCTGCAACAACAAGCGTGGACGAAGCCGCCAATCTGCCGGAAACGCGCTATTATAGCTGGTCCGCTTCGCGCGGAGCCACCGGAAGTCCCACCTTCGTTATCAATCCAGCCATCGGAAGGTTTTCCGGCGGGCCGACCGGCAGCGACAAGGGCGGCGTCGCGCTGGGTACTACGGTCCTGGGAGGCGCGGGCTTCGACCTCGATGTGGACGCGAACATGGATAAGCGCATCGACGAGAAGGATGAATCCTTGGAGGACAAGGTGCCGCAGGGCGCCACGGTCGCGGAGCGCGGCGTCATCCTGGACGTGAACAACGACAACACGGATGCCACTGCTCCGCAGTCGCCCACAAAGGCCACCGCGGACAACGAGAATAGCACCCTCGACAGCGAAGATGACCGGGCCGATCTTGACTCGCCTGAGGGACCGGGCCACCGCTTTGGTCGTCTCCAGCTCACGGTGACCTGTCCGCCAACTGCCACCGCCTGGGAGTACTGGCTCGTCGCGGAGAACGGCCTGGAGAACAGCCTCCGCGTCTTTGACGACCGGGAGTGGCTCACTGCCAGCCCAACTGTTCCCTTCGCCTGGATTGAGCCATACAAGAGCCAGGCCAAACTAGACTACACAGTCCTGTTCCCCGACCCGTCCCAGCGCCGCGCCGGAAAGACTTCAAAACTGAACTACGTGATGGAAGGAATCACTTACGGCTCAGGCCGCCTCCGCTTGGAACGCCGGAGCCCCAATGGCACGGTACAAGCGACTGATTCTGTATGGGTCACCGTCAATGTAGACCAATATGTGAACACCCAGGCTGCCAACAGCCTCAAGGCATACAGCCTGAGCGGCCAACCGGGCTTTGAGACGGATCAGAGCCCCCTTGGTAAGCAGCCCAACTACCTTGGCTACCGCTACAGTCCGAATCTAACCCTCTCTGATTCACCGCCTCCATCCGTACTCCATATCGTGGCTGTCCGGGGAAGGGTCACCGCCCGCATTCCTTCCTACCGCCACCATCTCAATGGCTCAAGCATCATGAACTCCTGGGCGCACATAGAGCCGCGCAACCTCCAGACCGCCACATTTTGGGTTGGCATCCGTGACAACTCCAACCCTGGCAGTTGGGTCCAGACCGGACTGCGGTGGAAACAGGACTTGAATGAACGCGATCCCAGGCAGTTATCCCTTTATTTAGAAACCGGGGCTCAGCATGCAGCTAATAGCATCATCACACCAAAACAACAATTTGCCTTCGAGAGAGTGAATGAGAATCAAGGGGGATCCGGCGGGGGAAGTGTCACTAAGATACTTCAGGGATGGGACAGAAAGTCGGTCGTTTATGATTTTATACTGTGCAAAACGATCGGCGACCCAACCACGTCCAATCCACAGAATTGGCATGCACTTTTCCGCGATGCCCGCGCCTTGGGAGCAAGCTCATCCGATTTCACCCAATTGCCTGATGGTGACTATCTTCACTTGGATTTTGGTGAGCCCACAACCTCAAACCCTAACATAAACGATCAACTTCGAACCGTTTTCAATGGGGCTCGGATGCGGGAGCTTGAGGTTGAATTTGAGAGCACACAATCCATAAGCTTCGCTCCTGGCATGCCAGCAAGTCCTGGAAAGGTAGAACAGCTTCGCATTGCCACCATCCGTCTGGGAGCCGCGCAACCCTCGAATTCTTCTGGAGCAAAAGCATGGTTTCATTGGGCCATTGGGAATACTGCCGACAGTGCCGAGTTTAATTGGTTCCAGCCTGATAAGCCTACTGGAAGCAGTATTCGGCTTCGCACTGGCCAGGTCAATGCGGGCTCCAACACTCATCAGACGGACTTGGGAAACTGGCACCTTCAGATCGATCCCTCCAGTGGCAATCTTTCCCTGTGGGACGACCGGATTTGGGGATTTTATCAACGCCCTCAATAGCAATACCATGTTCTCTTTTCTTTCCAGGCACAGCCAAATCTCAGCGGTATTCCTCCTGCTGGCACTCCTGTGTTGGTTCGCATGGCGGGACCGATGGTTCGATTCGGCCCTGCATCGAAAGCCCAACGCTTCGATAGCGGCAGAGCATCCCCTGTCCCCACAGAATCCGAATGGTGGCTGGTCCAAAGGGGAAATTTTGCCTTTTCCAGGCAAGTGGATGTGGGGGGGAACCAGGGCGACGCTTACCGCACCGCTTTTGCCCGTAGAAATGGATGATGGACATCACGTAAACGCGAAGCCTAAATTCCGTACTTTTGAATGGTATTTGGACGAGGATGGGCATCTCGTTCGTGGTAGAAACAGGGGGAGAAATTTCCAGACCGTTCCCGATTATGACCTGATTCTGGATCAATTTCGAATTGCAGGCAACCGCGGTGACCTGCATCGCCGGGAGTTTGATTTTGTTGGAGTCCCTAAACTGTCACTGAACGATCCCCGCCTCCTCGAGGCGCTGAAAAAGATATACAGTGGGACAGATGCTTCAGGTCTGGATACCGATCTGTGGCCTGTCACCATTAGAACGTCAGATTACGGAAGACTCGACTGCCTCCTCGTTCGAATAGCGAGTAGTTCTGGGTGGGGTATAGTCGATTATCCAGTGGGGGGAACAACAGGGCCGATTTGTATGTATTCGTGTGTGCCGCTGGACGCGGGCTCGGTGCCAGAGGACGTCCAGTTTTATAGCGGTGTCCGTGAAATTTGGCAAATGGGTCAGTATCCTTTTGGTGACGACAAACACGCACCGAGCATGCTCTTGGAAAAGATGGAGGAAACCCAACGCTCCGCAAAGGAATGGACTGCAGGCAAGGTGCTGAGCGAAGAATCCAGACTTTCCTTAAGGTGGGATGAAAATGAAATTGAGCGCTTCAAGATGTATCATGGATTTGCTCCTCGTGACGAAAAACGCCTCATCCGACTTACCGAAGAGGCCATTCAATTGAGGGAAGCAATTATTCCTCTTCAGAAGCCCTTTGAGGACGACGGGATTCAACCACACCCGATGCGCATTTACAGCCGGAGCGTCCTCCTGCGCGACCGCCAAGCCTTGGAGGAATTGAAAAAATCAAATTAGCACGGTGTGCCAACTCAGTCCTCTTCGTCATCCTGGTGCCCATCATGACGTCGCTGAGTTGCTACAGGCACGTGCGCGTGAGTGAGCCGGTCAAGCACGTGGGCCTGAAAACTGCGGTTTCGGCGCCCCTCCCCCCGTCGAATGACTCATGAGGCCCCTCTCGTTCCCACCGCCTCCTCCAACAGCCGATGCTCGACTGCCATGATTTAACGTTCATGGGATTTCAACTTTTCCTGAAAGTAAACATCCTCCTACTTTGCCAATTTGCGATTTTGCGCTTGAACTCGACCGTAAATATCTCACAACGCGGCATTTACAGCGCAAAAATCTCCTACAAAATCCCACTTCTTTAGGCACTCACCTCCGAAATCGACGCCTCCTGGCCGGCCAGACCCAGCGCCAGGCCGCGACGCAAATGGGCGTCCTTCGCGAGGTTTACGACCGCTGGGAACGTGACGAAACCGAGCCGCCGGTAGGGTTTTGGAAACGGATCATCGCCTTCCTCGGATACTACCCGACGCCCCAGAATGGCGGGCGAACGCGTGATCTCGTCCTCATGGCTCGACGTGTTCACAGTCTCAGTCAATACGCGCTCGGGAGGAATCTCGGCGTCATCGCTAAGACGGTGCGTTTGTGGGAACACGGTTTGGCGGAACCCGATCCCACGCGGCAGAAACGCCTGCGTGCGTTGGCTAGGGCGTGTTTGAAAAATGAGATCAAGGACATCTGAGCCAATCCAGAACACTGGCGAAGGCGACGATAGAAAGGAAATTCGGAGCGAGCTTGTCACGGCGCACGGCGGCTCCTGCCCAACGTTTGAGGCGGCAGAAATAGTTTTCAATTCTGTATCGTTTGCGGTATAATCGCTTGTCCACAGGCATTTTATGCTTACGGTTGCTCTTGGATGGAAAAAGGGGGCAATGCCCCAAGTCCAGCAACTCTTGCCGTAAATGGTCGTCATCAAAACCGCGATCGCCCACCACGACCACCCGAACTGCTTTCTCAAGCAAACCGACCACGTGATGAGGCTCATAGGTCTGACCGGGAATCAACGACAGTGCCAGGGCGCGGCCCTTTTCGTCGGTCAACGCCATCAGCTTCGTGTTTCTCCCGCCTCGAGTCCGACCCATTGCTTGCGTGGCCTGGCCTCCGGCTGGATTGGCTCCGGCTTGATGCACGGGAATGTGAGTGCCATCGACAAAACGAACCCTGCCCTTGGCTGCCTTGCAGAACTTTCGCAAGATTCTCATCCACAAGCCACTCTGTGCCCATTCCCGGTGGCGGCCGTAGATTGTGCGCCACTTTCCGAAGTGGCTTGGCAGATCCCGCCACGGTCCCGAGTGTCGCAATCGATAGAACAGTGCCTCCAGCGCCTGCTCGTTTGCTATGCGAGGTCGGCCTCGTCGCCTCGGCATACGGGCGCCACCATTTTTAAGAGCCGCTTTCTCAGCGGCTCCCACCATTGGAAGCGTTGTTTCATGTACGCTCAGCATATGCCATAACATATTAACTACAAATTATTTATGTTTATAAATAATTTTTCAAACACGCCCTAGGAAAATCCCCACTTCTGCTTGAAGCGCTCGATGGTTCAATCAAGTCGCGGCTCTTGCACTGACGAACATTTGACGAGGTCCCTAATCCAAATCTACTCCTACCCGCGCCGCCCTCGCGTTTTATCATTTTGCACATCCTCCACTACCGCGACGAATTTCTCGACGACTGCGGGAAACAGTCGGCCAACTGTGGCTACGTGATCGAATGCAAAAGTTGTATCGAGGGGGACGAGAAACAGAAATCGGTAGATTTACGTGAGGCCCCTCGCCCCCTATAGCCACCCAACCTTCCATGTCACAAAAAACGATTCCGTTCGCGGAAAATATCTTGCTTCGGTCAATTCATTTCCACTATTGAACGCTCCGGCATCCGATAAAAAATCCCGGGCCGCTCCCTCATATGACAACTGTCCCCCCCCCCCCCCCCCCGC
>JBJXFS010000222.1:0-18208 GCA_046155625.1 Verrucomicrobiales bacterium
GCGGCAATGCTTGCCGAAGTCCCAGAATACCAACAAGTTCAGCTTAGGGCTGGTCGTCGAGAAATTTCCGCGCCGATCATGTTGTTTCCGAGAAGCGCGTAAGGTGCTGTCTGGAGGCGCCCGCAGGAAGGCTTTCACCGAGATGATCCGGTCAGCAAAGGGCGTGACTCCATGGCCACAACTTGGCGCACGCAGCCTGTAAAAGTCCTTTCCTCCCCATCCGGCCTTCCTAAACTCGCCGGAAGTGAATCCCGACAAAAAGACGACGGCCGAAAAGCGCGCCACTGGCTCCGCTCGCAGCGCCAAAGGCAAAATTCCCTCAGCGTCCGCTCGTTCTCCCTCGGACAAGGCAGCGGCGAAAAAGTCCGACAAGACCCCGCCGCCTCGGTTGACGTTCGCCGAGGCCATGCGCGAGCTCGAAAAGGCTGGCTCCGCGCAGACACGCAAGACTTACGCCCGCCACGGCGCTCCGGAGCCGATGTTCGGCGTGAGCTTCGCCACCCTCAAGGCGCTGACGAAGCGGATTGGCGTTGATCACGAGCTGGCATTGGAGCTTTGGGACACGGGCAACTTCGACGCCCAGAATCTCGCGGTGAAGATCGTTGACCCCGCCCGGATGACGCCAGACGACCTCGACCGTTGGATCCGTGGATCGTCATGGGCGCTGATGTGCGGCAGCTACGCCGCCATGCTTCCGGCCGAGGGGCCGCACGCCGCCCAGAAGTCCGTCCAATGGCTGAGCTCGCGGGACCAGCGAGAGCGCACCGCGGGCTGGACCCTCCTTGGGCAGTTGGCCATGCGGGACGTCACCAGCCCGGATGCCCTGTTCAAGCAGCGTCTCGCCGAGATCGAGCGCACCATCCATTCTGCGCCCAACCTCGAGCGCGAGATCATGAACCGGACGGTCATTGCGATCGGTTGCCGCAACAACGCTCTGCGCAAGGCCGCACTCGCTGCCGCGAAACGGATCGGCAACGTCGAGGTGGATCACGGCGACACGGCGTGCAAAACGCCGGACGCGGCGGCATACATCGAGAAGACCTGGGCCCATGCGAAGGCGAAGGGCTTCGAGTCGCCGGCCGCGCAGGAGCGGAAGCGCGAGGTGCCGCGGCGGCGGTGCTAAACCGGATAATGGAGGCCGCTTCGATGGTTCGATCCAGAGGTGAGGCGTAAATCGCGCTCAGTTTGCCCGACTTGAGTCGTGTGACGTTAGACAGGGCGAGGGCGGGATCAGGCGTTCATCAGATGATGGGGCAGTGCGGTGAGCACACCGGTGAGGAAGCAAAGAATGGACCTTCGGAGCACGCGGATCTTCTTATCAAGTATGCGGGCCGTGTAAAAATTGAGGATGCTGTATTCCTCATCCAGCAGGCCGGCCGAAGCCGTCTTGGCGAAGCGATCTCGGTATTCGCAAGGGCTTGAGCAACCGGCGATGTCCCCCCAGAAAACACTGCCGCTGCTGCTACAAACGGGAAGTCGTGGCAGCACGACGAGCGTGGCCAGCACGAGCGCAGCGCCCAGGCTGGACGCTGCTGCCGAATAGAGAAGGCGTGCGCCCAGACCCTCCGGAAACTTCGTCAGCAAGAACGATGCTGAGGCCACACTGCCCGCGATGAAGATGCTGGCTTTTGTGTCCGTGACTTGGATGTAGTAGTTCAGCACATCGTTCACGCCTTTGGCCATGCTCGTGAGTGAGCCATCCGAATCGGGTGGCAGTGTGCGTGGCGCAGGAGCCACACCTGTCGAAACGGGAGGCCGCCTGAAGACACCGCGAAGGAAGAAACGAATCATGGTGCGTTCGATGCCACTTCACACCGTAGGAATCAAGGAGTGCCGCCGAGGGCTGTGATCTTTGCCTCAAGTTCGGCAATGCGCTGCTGCAAGGGCGCTGCGGCATCTTTGATTTCGGCGGCGGTGAAGCGCGGGGTGATGAACTTGGGGCAGTTCCAGTCGTAGCTGAGAATGTCAATGATGAAGACACGCTCCACCTTCGCGGCATGGCCGCCGGGCGGCACGACTTTTTCGACGAGGTCGGGATGCTCGCGGGCATCGAATACCTTGGCGTGACCGAGGATCTTCACGCGTTCGCGCTGGGGGTAGTCCATCATGAAGAGCGCGACGCGGTCCTGTTTCGAGATGCTGCCGACGCTGATCATCTGCCGGTTCCCGCCGTAGTCGGCGAAGCCGATCTGCTGAGGTCCGAGCACGCGGACAAAGCCGCGCGGGCCGCCACGATGCTGGACATACGGCCAATCGTTCTCGGTGATGGTCGCCATATAGAAGCTGTCACGGGTTTCGATGAACTCGATTTCCTGGTCCCGCAGGGCATCGGTTTCCGGCGCGTCGTCGAACGCGGGATAGGTGCGTCCGTAGTAGTGCCTCTCCGCTTCGAGCACGGCGGGAGTGAGGACGGTCTGCATGAACTTGTCGGCCACGATCTTAGGGATGTTGGTTGCGGGATTGGAATCTCCTGACCTCGCCAACCGCCTTCACGGCAGCGGCGAGCAGGCATTCGTTGAGCGCGGGATGGATGTAGATCATGTTGGCGAGTTCGCGGACGTCATTCTTCAGGCGCATCAGCATCATCACCTGATGCAACAGCGTGGAGGACTCGGGACCGACGAGGTGGCATCCGAGAATGGAGTAGTCGCCGGGGGAGACGAGCAGCTTGATGCGCGGGTAGTCGATGCGCATGGCATCGGCGCGGGCACTGGCCAGCCAGTCTTCAAACACGGCCACATAGGGTGTCTTAGTCGCCTTGAGTTGCTCTTCGGTGAAACCGATTGAGGCGACCTCCGGATACGAGAAAACGGCATGGGCGACGAATCGCTCATCGATGGGATCGGTGGTGCCTTTGAGCAGCTTTTGCCGCAAATAATGCACTTCGAACGAGGCGGCGTGCTGAAGCATGAAACGGCCATTCACATCGCCTGTGGCGAAGATGCCAGGCACGGCGGTTTCGAGATGATCGTTGACCGGGAGAAAGCCGCGGGCATCAGCGCTGAGGCCCGTTTTGCCGAGATCCAGCATGTCCGTATTCGGCACGCGACCGATGGCGAAGAGAATGCGTGCAGCGTGGAAAGTGAGGCGTTCGCCGTGGATATCAAAAGTGGCGGCGAACTCCGATCCGTCCCATGCGAGGTCCTTCAAATCGGCGTGGCAATGGGTGGTCACCTCCTTGCTGAATTCGGTCTGAAACACGCGTTCGATGTCGCCATCCTCGCGGTTCAACAGTCGGTCGCCGCGGGCAAAGAGTTGCGTCTGGGTGCCGACGGCCGAAAAAAATGCCGCCATCTCGCAGCCGATGAATCCACCGCCAATGACGAGGAGGCCTTTTGGCGGGGCACTCGCGAGGGGAAACAGGCTGTCGCTCGTCCACACGGGCAAATCCGAGAAAGGCGGCGGGGTGGGACGTGATCCAGTGGCGACGACGATCTTGTCTGCGGTGAGCTCGCGACCTGCGACTTCGATAATCTTTGGCCCCAAGAATCGACCATCGCCACGCAGGAGCGTGACGCCGGCCTGATCCACGCGGCCTTGATAGCGGGCATCCACGCCACCGACGTAGCTGTTCACGCTATCGAAGATGCGCTGCACATCGGCCCCGCGAAATTCGGCATCCAAAAAGTGGCGCGACGCATGACGGACATGACGCGCGGCTTCGGCGAAACCAATGAGCAATTTCGAAGGGACGCAGCCGCGGTTCGGACAGGCGCCGCCGAGAAGGTCACGCTCAATGAGCGCCGTTTTCAATCCTGCTTTGGCAGCGGGAATGGCGAGATTGGCGGCACGGCCTCCGCCGATCACGATGAGGTCAAACGTTTCAAGCATGGGAAATGAGCTGGCTCATGAGTTGCTGAATTTCGGCGTGCGACCGCAGTCCGGTGATCCATTCGCTGGGCAGGGCGGCAGCGTCGTGTTGTGCGCCGTAAATCATGCCCATGATCATGCCGCGTGCGGCGCTGTCGCCACCGGCTTCGACATTGATCCGGAGTGCGGTGGCGGCATCGTCAGGATGACGCAGGAGAAGATGGCAGATCGCAGGAAAGGCCTCCGGCACATGGCAGGTGAGGCCGTGTGCTTTCGCAGCGGCAGCGTCAGTCGCTGCGGAGGCGTGGGAGGCCACTGCCGCGGCAAACCACTCTGCGGGAATGGCCTTCCAATGTGTCAAGGATGCCGCGTCACGCAACGCATCGGCAATGGTCGCACCGGCCTTCACAGCCAGCGTCACGCGGGCAATGAACTCGGCGGTTTCTGCCACCGATGGGTCGCCGTGCGTGAAGGCGGTCTGGGCCCGGGCCGCCGCGATGAGTTCATCCGGGGAATTCCAGATTAGCAGGAACAGCGGCGCGATGCGCGCGGCTGCCGCAATGTCATTCGATGGCGATGCGGCTTTCTCCGGCGGCAATCCGCTGCGCAGGTTTGACAGCGTGGCCCTGGTCGCTCCATCACGATAACTGAGCGTCGCCGGGCCTTCCCAAAAAGCCTGCCACTCCGCCGCAAAGGTGGGTAAATCAAAGCGGCCCTGCTTTGCCAGAGAACGCAGCAGCACCATGGTTTGGTCGCCATAGTGAGTGAAATCCCCGGCCTGCTTGCCGGGGTGGTATTGAGTGGCTGGCGCCGCATAACCCGTGATTCGGCCAAATTTTTCTGCAATCTCGCGCTGGCTGTAAATCCAGTGGGCGCCGAGTGAAAGCGCATCCCCGATGAGCGAGTTGAGCACGATGGATGAGGGTGTGATCATGCGGGTCGATGGCTAAAGCCGTTTGCCACGGTGAGAATGGTGTCGCGCTCGTTGAGCCCGTCAATGAAGCGTGGGGGAATTCCGGACAGTCGGAGGCGGGCACCAACCAATGCTCCGGTGAAAATCGCCCGTGCCTTGTTTTGCGCGCCACCAGAGTCGCCCGATTTGACCCGTCTCATCGGTTTTATGGAGAATTTCTTGTCGAGTGAGTGGCCCCGGAGCAGCCACGCCAAAACTGCATTTCAGACCACGGTATGCGATTCCGAAATAGGCCTACCACCCTGGATAAGCAGGAGTCGTCTTGGTCACTCGGATGACAGCGGTCTTCCCGGGCGAAGAGACCGAGGATGTAAAGCCGACCGCGTGATTCGACAGAGGTTGGATCAAAAAACAGATGTGTCATGGCCGTGTGGGATTGCGCTTTTAAGCCACGCCACCGAAGCTGACGTAGTCATCGAGGTCGAGGTAGTCGAAGGTGCCGCGCAGATCCTCGCGAGCGGGGTTGAGTCGCTTGATTTGCTCGGTGAACCACTCGCGCATTTCGACGTCGTTGAAGGCCACGGTGGCGGTCCAGTCGGACCATTGGCTGATCTCCAGCGGAGTGCGTTTGAGCGGAGCGTTCGCATTGACCCACACGAGCATGTCCCAATCGCCGGCACCAGTCTTCACCTGTTCCATGAGCGCATCGGGAGTGATGCCCGTGAAACGAAAAAAGTGTCCGTCATTCGGATTGTTGTATTTGTATTCGCCAGCCGTTCCTGCGATGACGGCACGCGCTTTGTCGAGAAGGCGGGGAAGAATGGTGTAGCCGCCGAGGCGGACGCGGGGACTGCGCGGTGGGCGGGTGGTGAGATCGGGTGCGTTCATAGTATGAGTGGTTTGAAGTTGGGGAGCCTTTGCCCGCCACTGTTTTTGATTTAGATCTGGCCCTCGCTTCGGCGGTGTGCCTCTGCGGATTACCTCAGCATTCAGGGCCTTCATGGGGAGTTCCGATAATGCCGCTTGGTTGTTGCCGATATGCCGGATGGGCATAGCCTCGGCCCATGATCAATCGCATTCGGGCGCTAGTCACCGTCATTGAAGAAGGCAGCGTCAATCGGGCCGCCGTGAGGCTGCGCATCACGCAGCCGGCGCTGAGCCGGCAGATGCAGGCCCTGGAGAACGAGATCGGCGGCAAGCTGCTGGAGCGCGAGACCAGCGGCGTGAAGCCCACCGGTCTTGGCCACGCGCTCATGAAATCCATGCGACCCCTGGTCGCCGAATACGATGCCGCGATGGCCGAGCTTCGCCGTCAGGCGCGCGGCGAGCGATCGGAGTTGCGCGTGGGCTATCTCATTTCCGCCGCGCATTCCGTGCTCACGCCCGCGCTTGCACGGCTTCGCCAATCTCATCCCGAAGTGAAACTGAAACTGCACGACCTCTCGCCACGCGAGCAGATCGACGGAATGCGCGCCGGCGAGCTGGATGTCGCGCTCATTGGTCAGGAAGGCGCGGTGGCTGCGCGGGAGTTTTACAGCGCCAGGCTCGGATCGCTCGGCGTGTGCGTCGCGGTCGCGGATGGCGACGAGCTGGCGGCGCAGCAGAAGGTCACGCTCAAGGAGTTGAAGGGCCGCGACTTCATCGGCATCGACGAAGACCAGATGCCGGGGCGCAATCAATGGATGTCGGCGCTCTGCAAGACCGCCGGCTTCAAGCCGCGCTTCTCCGTCGTCGTCGATGGCATCACCAACGTGCTCTCGCTCGTCGCGTCGGAAAACGCCGTGACGCTGCTGCCCGCGTATTTCCAGGAGTTCGAGCATCCTGGCGTCATGTTCGTGCCCATCTCAGACCCGCGCGCGAAGTGGGATTTCATCGTGCTCTGGCAACGCGGCCGAGTGCCCGCCAGCACCCGCGCTCTGGTGCATGAGCTCAAGGAATCCGCCGTGCGTTTTGCCTGAGACACACAACGCTACCCGCAACCCCTCGCCTGGTTGCTGGGAACCGCAAGCGACGAAGCCGTGGAGAGACCAGGCGCTTCGCCGTCGAAGCGATTGACGCATTGGCTCCAGCCGCCATCACCGGGCGGATTGGCTCCAGCATGGGAAGGCGATAGCCATGCCTGCTGTCTTCAGAAAGCGTGGGTGACAGGAGAAGCCCTGGTCAAGGCTGAATGAGCGATTCCGAGAGTCGGTGCAGGGCGTTTTCATCTGTTGAAGCAATACTTTAATTATAAACGACAAATCAAGATTGCGTAAAGCGGAGGAAGCCGAAGGCTGTCGGACTGCTGGGAGCATCCCAGCTCTTCGGGGCGGAACGCCCTCTGTGCGAAGGGGCTTTTGCCCGAAAGAGCGGCAATGCTTGCCGCAGTCCCAGATTACCAACGACTTTGGAATACGACGGTTCCCGGAGAATCTTTCGCGCCGATACAGTGATCTCCGAGAAGGGCGTGAGCCTCACGCTCCGGCTGTACGAATCGCTTGCTCGAGAATGAAAACGCCCTGGGAGTCGGTGCCGCTGGCCCCACCAGGCCGAGACGAAGAGTGAAAAGGGAACCTGGCAGCCCCTCATCAGAGGGGGGTTACCTTTATGCTGTGCTTTACTGGCTGCAGTGTTTCGCGGGCCTTGTCATCGAGCGCCTTATGGCGAGCGGCAAGCGCGGTGCGCAGGTTATCGAGGGAGGGGAGGAGCGCAGCGACATCTGGATCGGCTTTCGCTTCGGGACCAAATGGAAGGAGACGTGAGATCACTTCTCTGATGAAAAAGGTTTCAAAATTCTGCTTGGCCGCGACCCCTTTGAGGTATTCGCGGAAGATCCCTTCAAAAGGAGTCATTCCCGCATATTCAGCAGCCAGATTTATCCCGGCGGTGAGCTGCTCTTTGGTGAATTCCTTCGACTGGTTGCAGGTCAGAATGAACGAGGCCTGTCCGGTCTTCACCAATGCTTCGACCAACTCCCACCTCCCCTGGCCCGATGATCTGAAGAGCACGGAGGCGGGACAGCTCAATGCGTTCTTCCGCTGGAAGACTCTGAAGGACACCCCGCAGGAGTTGGAAATGGCGCTCTCCCTGGTTTCCTCCAACGACCTGAAGACAAAATTCGAGATTCCCGGGGATGCCAGCGCCGATGTCACCTTGCGCCGTCTGCAGCAGTTCAAGCTCCCCCCTGGCGCCTCCTTCCGCTGGCACTTCGGCCAGACTCAGGGCGATGGCAAAAGCGACCCTCAGGGACTGGTCACCGTACCTGGATTGAAGATCACCAGCACCCCCACGACTCTTCGCCTCCTGCCCGGCGGACAGGATGGCGACGCGGGCCGATGAATCCAACGCCCGCCTGAATGAAGACGAGCGCATGCCGCTCCATTCGCCCGCGCCATTGCCCGCCGCGATCCGTTACGCCAGGACTTCGTCTCGCCGCTCACTCAAGTGGAAACTTGCCCATTGAAAATCGTAAGCGTACATCAACAGCATTTGACCCAACTGCCGATTCTCCAACTGCTAAATCCCATGAAACGACTTCCATTCTGCGCGTTTGTGATCCTGCTCTCTCTGGCGGGTTTCTTAACGGTGCCGGGCCAGGCGAAGGAATTGCAGCCGATCCCTGAGAAGCTCGTCGTGCTCACGTTCGACGACGCGAACAAATCAGATCGCACGTTCGTTGCGGACGTTCTCAAGAAACACGGGTTCGGCGCAACATTCTACGTTACCGAAGGCCTGGGCTTTCTGAAGAGCAAGGAGAACTATACCACGTGGCAGGAAATTCGCGAGCTGCACGATCTGGGTTTTGAGATCGGTAACCACACGCAGTTTCATGAAAATGTGACTGGGGTTACGCGGGAGAAACTCACCGCTTCGCTGAAACACATCGACCAGCGGTGCATCGAACATGGCATCCCGCAGCCCACGACGTTTTGTTATCCGGGCTTCGCCAACAATCTCGAAGCGGTGCGCACGCTGGAAGGGCTGCATTTCCAGTTTGCACGGCGGGGGGTCGGACCGGAGTTCCCGGACGGCGGCGAGGGCGGCCGCGGGCCAGCCTACGACCCGAAAAGCGATCACCCGCTGCTGATTCCCACGACGGGCTATGCCGGCCCGAAGTGGGGCTTTGACGATCTGAAATGGGCCGTCGATCAGGCGCGTGATGGCAAAATATGCGTGCTGAATTTTCACGGCGTTCCGGGAATGGAGCATCCATGGGTGAGCACGAATACGGGCGATTTCGAAAGATACATGCAGTATCTCAAGGATGAAAAGTGCACGGTGATTGCGACGCGGGATCTGGCAAGGTATGTCGATCCGGCGCAGCGACCCCAAGATCCTTACGCCCCGATCAATCGCCGCCTGGAAGGGCCTCGCGAGCTGGCCGCCCAGCCGGTCGCCAACCCGCTCGGCTTGAATCTGAATGAGTATTCGCTGGGATGGCAACTTCCCGCGGCAAGTGGAAAACAAACGGCGTTCCATATCCTCGTAGCGAGCAATCGCCAGAAGCTCGACGCCAACGTCGGCGATCTGTGGGACAGCGGATGGCGGCATTCGGCGCAGAATGCGGACGTCCTGAATCGCGGGGCCGCCCTGCCCGCAAAGTCAGAAGTCTGGTGGAAGGTCAGGATCCGCACGGACATCAGCGCCACCGGCGCGTTCAGCGAAGCATCATCGATTAAAACGGCGGCCCTCCCGAAGCCTCCCGCGCCTCCCAAGCGCGGCGCCAGGGCCGAAGGTGGTGAGCCGAAATACATCGACGGAAAGATCGGCAAGGCGATTGAGTTCGGACCGCAGGCCCCGATTATCCGGATTCCCGCGTATCCCGAGTTGCGCCCGCTTCATGGAACCACGGTCTGCGCGTGGATCAAGACGGCGGTCGAATCGAAAGGAAAGCAAACCGTCTTCCGAATCGAGGACGGAGGCGACCGCCGCTTCATGGCAATCGGCGGGGCCAACAACATTTGGGGCTTGTGGTTCGGGCTGGGTATCGCCGGCACCTACACAGAAATTTCGGCCGCCTATGACCCCAAGAAACTCGCCGATGGCCAGTGGCATCATGTCGCGGGAACCTTCGATGGAAAGCACCTCCGGCTTTATATTGATGGTATAAAAGTCAGCGAGCGGGAGGAGCCCGGCCAGCTGGCTCCGGGGCGGCCGACGCCCGGTTCCATCGGCGCCTACAACGGGCGCAATGAGCCATTCCACGGAGGCATCGACGACATGCGCGTTTACAGCGGTGCTTTGTCCGACAGGCAGATCACTCAGCTGGCGGAGAACAAGGGAGAACCGTCAGCGGATGACATCGTGGGCCATTGGAAACTGGATGGAAATCTCGACAACGAGGCCGACAAAAAAGCCGTTCTCGCGGCGGATCCCTCACTGCATCGGATCGTCTTTCTGGGCAACGCGTTGATGTATGGCATGGATCAGAACGGTTACCTCGAAACCGCCCTGACCGCTCGCTGGCCGCATCATCACCTCACGTTCCGCAACCTCGGCTGGCCGGCGGATGATGTATTTGGCACGGCCCGCTCCGAGTTTGGCTCCGACCAGAACACTGGCGGGTGGCAACCACCCGGTTCCAAGCAGGGGTTCGGCTACACGGTCATGATGAAACAGCTCACCGACGCCCGTCCCACGAGCGTGATCGTGGGCTACGGTAGTGAAGCGGCGTTTGCAGAAAAGGAGTCCGACATCAAACGGTTTCAGGAAGGCTACGAGGATCTGCTGGGCGCCCTGGAAAAGAGCGGTGCCACACTCATTCTGCTGGGGCCGCCGCGGCACGAGGCGTTCGGCTCGCCGATGCCCGATCCCGCAGAGCAGAATCTCCGGCTGCAGCGCGTCTCCACGTGGCTTGGCGAAGTCGCCAAGAAGCGCGGCCACCGTTTTGTCGAACTTTTCGACTCCCTTGTGGCCCGCACCCCGGACGAGCGCCTCACGGATAATGGCGTTCACCTCAACCAGCTCGGTTATCAGCGGATGGCGGAAACAGTGCTCCGTCAGCTCGGCATTAAAGAAGACGGCGCGAGTGTTGTCTTTTCGGAAAGCGGCAAGGTTCTTCAGTCTAGCGGGTCCCGGCTGAACGGGATCGAACAGACGAAGCGCGGCTTCCGTTTCGACCTCGCGACCGACACGCTTCCCACCGCCGCCTGGACCGTTCCGGGGCGCATCGCCGCCGCGGGCGATACGGCGCTGAAGATCGACGCAGAAGTTCGCGCCGAGGCCGGGGGGGAGCAGTGGGCCAAGGGCGTGTCCATCATGTCCAGCCCGGACATCGACCAGGCCGAGGAATTGCGCCAGTTGATCGAGAAGAAAAACCAACTCTACCGCTGGCGGCTGCGGCCGCTTAACAAGACGTATATCTTTCTTTTCCGTCGCCATGAAATGGGGCACTTGGCATACGAATTGGACGACCTCCAGCGGCTGGCGGAGGAAAAGGAAGAGGTGATCGCCCAGCTGCGGGTCCCCCGGCCCCACCGCTACAGCCTGGAGCAGAGCAGAGGCTGGAGATCGCCGAGGGATTACCCCGACCACGAGGTTCCGAAGCACATTCCATCGCCGAATACCGACAACGAATTGAAGGAGTTCACCGTCGCGGATGGTCTCGAAGTCAATCTTTTCGCCGAGAATCCGATGATCGCCAACCCGATCAACCTCAACTGGGACTCTCGCGGACGGGCCTGGGTTTCCACCAGCACCACTTACCCCCACATCAAGCCCGGGCACACTCCGAACGACCGCATTGTGATCCTGGAAGATACCAACCAGGATGGTCGCGCCGACACGCACACGGTGTTTGCCGAAGGGCTGCTGGTGCCGCATTCGGTAATGCCGGTGCCCGGCGGAGCGTACGTGTGCAGCGCGACGGAGTTTCTGTTCCTGGCTGACGCCGATGGTGACGACGTGTCGGAGTCGCGGCGCGTCGTGTATTCCGGTTTCGGCAACGCGGACGTCCATCATATGATCCACGGCCTGCGCTGGGCGCCGTGGGGCGATCTGCACTTCACGCAGTCGATCTATATTAACAGCTTTGTCGAAACCCCATGGGGCAACCGGCGCATCAACGGCAGCGGCATCTGGCGCTTCCGACCCGAGACCGGCCAACTCGATCCCCTGGCTCTGGGCATGGTCAATCCGTGGGGATATGCGCTGAACCCCTGGGGGCAGGGATTTGGCACCGACGGCGCGGGCGGGTCCGGGCCGCACTACGTTTTCCCCGGCGCCGCGTTTCCCACCGCCGTCGGAGTGCATCGTGTGCTGCCCGGGCTGGTCCCTGGCAAGCCCAAGAACACCGCCGCCGAATTCGTCTCCGGCCGACACATGCCCGAGCGTTTGCAGGGCAGCCTATTGGCCAACGACTTCCGCGCTAACCGCACCGTGCGCTACGAGCTGAAGGAAAGCGGCAGCGGCTATACCGCGGCCGAAGTGGAGACGGTGCTGGAATCGAAGCACCGCTCATTCAGACCGGTGGACATCAAGATGGGGCCAGAGGGGGCCATCTACGTTGTCGATTGGTATAACGCGATCATCGACCACGGCGAGGTCGACTTCCACCACCCGCTGCGTGACAAATCGCACGGCCGCATCTGGCGACTGACCGCTAAAGGCCGCCCGCTGGTCGAGCGACCGAAGATCCACGGGGCTCAGATCCCGGATCTCCTGAACGTGCTGAAAGCCCCCGAGCAATATACCCGCACCCAGGCGAATCGCGAACTCGCGTCGCGGCCCAGCCAGGAGGTGGCCAAGCAGGTGCTGGAGTGGGTCGCCGCGCTCGACACCGCTCACGCGGACTACGACCAGCACCGCCTCGAGGCGCTCTGGGTGCTGATGGCCCACCGGGTCGAGCCGCCGGAACTGGTCGAGCACATCCTGCGCTCGCCCGACCACCACGCCCGCGCCTCCGCCGTCCGCGCTGTTGCGAACTGGCGATCGCAGGCCGGAAACATCGATCGGCTCGGGCTGCTGACTCGAGCGGTCGAAGACGAACACCCGCAAGTCCGCCTGGAGGCCGTCAACGGCCTGCGCGGACTCGGCACCCTCGAAGCCATCAGCGCGGCCCTGCGCGCCCTCGATCGCGATTGCGACGACAATTTGAAATTCGCCCTCGAACTCACCGTCCGCGCCCTGCGCGACGTGTGGCTGCCCGCACTGGAGAGCGGCAATCCCGTATTCGACGGCGACGCCGCGCGACTGAATTACGCCCTGAGTGAAGTCAATGACCCGCGCGCCGTCGGTCGCCTCCTCGAGATCGTGCAGCGCGGCGGGCTGCAGGGCGAACAGCTTGCCAACGCCGCGCGCACCGTCGCCGCCCTCGGCACTGCCGAGCACCTCGACGCGCTGCTCGCTCAGCCGCCAGCGTTGCTCCCCGCCATCGCCGACGGGGCGCGGTCCAATGCCTCCCAAGCCAGCCAGACCGAGCGATTGATCGAATCGCTCAATGGCGACGCGTCGCTCGCCGCCGCCGCCGCCGAGCTCTGCGGTCGCTGGGGCGTTTCCGCCGCGGTCGAGCCGCTGGTGAAGCTGCTGCGCGAGAAAGATGTCGCCAGCGCCGCCGGGGCGCTCGCCAGACTCGGCGCCCTCGAGCCACTGAAAGCCATCAACTCCCCAACTTCGATTGCCGCCTGGGCCGCAGCGCAGCCCACCGAAGCCTTGCCCGCAGCCATCGCCAAGTTCTCCGAGCCCATCGTCGCCGCTTACCTGCAGCACGCCGAAGGACCTGCCGTGCTCGCCGGGGGGCTTGCCAACGTCAAAGTGCCCGAAGATCTGGCCATGGCCGCGACGCGTCTGGCGCACGCTTCCGGGCGCGACGTCGGCCCGCTCGTCGCCGCGTTGAACACCGCCGGAAACCTCAAGACAGTCGGCTTGCAGCTCACCCCGGATGACCGCCTCACACTCCTCGCCGATGCCGAAGCCAAAGGCGACGCCGCCCGCGGTCGGGACATCTACCACCGCAAGGACTTGCTCTGCACCACTTGCCACACGATCGACAACAAGGGAGGCCAGCTCGGCCCCGACCTCTCCACCGTCGGCAGCTACATGACGCCCGAGTCTCTGCTCGAATCGCTGATCAACCCCAGCACCGCCATCAAGCAGGGCTTTGAAACGGTGCTGCTGACCACAAAAGACAACACCGTCGTGGCGGGCCTGCTCCAGCGGAAAACCGGCGATGCCCATTTGATCCGCGATCCCTCGGGCAAAGTCGTGTCCGTCCCAAATGGCGACATCGCCAAGCTCGACACCAGCCCGGTTTCGCTCATGCCGCCCGCCCTGACCGCCCCCCTGCGGCGAGACGAACTCGTCGATCTGATGCGCTATCTGACTTCGAGAGGAAAGAAAGACGAACAGGCAAAGTAGCGGGAATCTTTAAAGGATGTCGGCCTTGTCGATCGTGACCGGCTCGCCGACGGCCTGGCGCAGGACGAGCTGGCTATCGGTCTCGCTGCCGACGGTGCCGCCGAAATTGCGCCCGTCGCGCGTGGTCACGACGTTCAATTGGTAGCCTTCCGGGATTTCGGCGCTCGGGTCGAGCATGTTGTCGAGGATGTAGTTCAGGTCGGTGCGGTTCGAGCCGGTGATGTCCGGGCCGATGTCGCCGCCCTCGCCGTACATCTTGTGGCAGACGATGCAGGCTTTGGCGAAAACCTCATTGCCGCGATGCGGGTCCGCCGCCTTCACGGCATCGTCGCTGAGCAGCTGGCGATACTTTTCGAACTCCTTCGCCTTGGCTTCCGGCAGCTCGTCCACAGGCCCCCAGATCTCCAAGAACCCTGATCCAACCACGCGGTGCAACTGGCGCGGGATTTAAGCGGGGATGTCGGTGCGCGGGATGTTGTTCGATCGGATCGCCTGCGCGAGCAGCCAGCCGGATTTCGGCCGCGCGGCGAGCATGCTCGCGGTCGCGGCGTCATCGCCGAAGCGCTGGGCGAGTAGCTGAGCAGCCTGGACGACGGATTGGTCCGGGGCCGACTTGAGTGTTTCGTAAACGGCTGCCCAGCCTTCCGGTGCCGGGATCTGCTTCCCCCCGCCCCCGATGCCGTCGAGCGTGCCGTCGAGAAGTTGCTTCTGCACCAGGGCATCCGCAGTACGGGCGAGCAGCGCGACAACGGTGCCGTGCGCATCCGCCTGGGTGGCGCGTCGAGCGGCGTAGTTTTGCAGGATGGGAAACTTGCCGGCAACGACCAGGTCGAGCGCGCGCCCGGGAGCCTCCGCCACCATCGGCTCAACCGCGAACCAGAGCATTTTCGGCAAATTGTGGTCGGTGCTGTCTTCAGCGTGGCTGACGAGCCCGGTGGCAATCGGCCAGCGCTGCTCGACCGAAAGTCGCTGCAGGGCGGACGCGAGGTAGAGCCGCACGACTGGCGACGGATCGCGCTTGGCCAGGCCGGCGAAGCGTTCGAGCGCCGCGGGGGGTGGCGCGTTGTCTTCGCACAGCAGTTAGATCGCCCAGGCACGGAGATGTGATTCCTTGTCTTCAAGCAGGGCGAGCAGGCGGTGCACGGTGGCCCCCCCGGTGACATGCAGCGCCCACAGGGCCTGCAGGCGGAGGTCCTCCGGGTTGCTGGTGTCGGTCACCAGCTTGAGCAGGCTGCCGTGCGTTTCCGGCGCCAGCTTGCCCGCTGCGGCGCGCCCATGCAGGATGACCCGCGCACGACGCGCGTGCCACGAACTGGGACTCTTTTGCAGCTCCACGAGTTCAGCATCCCCCAACGCCGTCAGATCGCCGTAGCGCCCGTTCCAATCCTTCGCGCGCGACTCCTTCGGCGCGATGCGGAACACGCGGCCGGTCTCCTTGTGGAGGACGTCCTTGCCGCAAATGTCGGCGTCGTGCCAATCCAGCACATACACATTTCCGTCGGGGCCGATCTCCACGCTGAAGCCGATCCACTGGGCGTTGTTGGCATCCAGCAGGTTTGGGCTGTGGCGCCCGATGTATCCGGAGCCCGAAGGCTCGAGCTTGTCCACCAGCACGGAGTGCTCGTGGAGGTTGGCGATGATCAACTGCCCCTGGAATTCTTCGGGGAAGGCGTCGGACAGGTAAACCCGTGCGCCGCCGTGCGCCGAGAGGTGTTCGTGGTCGGCGATGGTCCTGATGTCGCTAGTTTCGCCTCCCTGGCTTCCTTCTGTGCGATGCCCCACAGCACCGAGGTATTCTTCTGGCCGCTCCACGACTTCCACTGGTCGGAGATATCCTTCTCGTTGAGCTTGCCCGTGTAAATGACGAAGCGGTGGAGGAATCTCTTGTCTTTGCCGGCACTGATCGACCAGTCGCCCTGGATCGCGCGGCAGGGCCCGACACCGAACTGACCGTCCACGCGCCAGGCGTTCGGGAAGTCGTCGTTCTGCGGGTGGTCGAAGATGGCGAAATGCCCATCGTCCTCGCGCCCGGCGATTTCCATGCCTACGTCCAGCCACATTGCCCGCTTCCCCTCTGCCTTCTGGTCAACCTGGCGCGCTCCGGTCATGACTTGCGCGCGCTTTCCCTTGTCCCACGGCATGCGCAGGAACAATCCACCGTAGTCGTATTTCGAGATGGTGACATCCTTCTCTCCTGCCCTTCCGATCCACTCGAGATCGAGTATCGCCTGCCCGGCGGGATTGATGGCCATCGTCCACGTCTGCGTTTCCGTCAGGGTCACGGCACCAGCCTCGTCGAGCATTGCGTAAACGGTGCGCCAACTCACCTGCTCGCCCTCGCCCGTCACGACCTCTGCCGAGACGCGCCGCCAGTAGTCGCCCTTGGGGTTGTGGAAATAGTCGCGGCCGTTGACGCGCGTAAGGCCCCAGTACAGTCCGGTCTGGTGCTTGTGGTGGCCTGGGCTGAACTGCGTCAACTCCCCATTGCCATCCGGCGCGAGAATGGGATGAAGGTAGGGGCGGAAATCCGCGCGCGCGTTCTGCGTGAGCAGCGGCACGGCATCCTTCGATGCCATGGCGCGGCGGACCGTGATCGTGCCGGCAGCAACCGGTGGTCATCGTCTCTTCGCACAACTCTGCTTACGGGACGTTTCGCCCACCCGTGTGATCGATCGCCTGGGCCGTGACATAATACGCTCCCGGTGAGGTGGAGTGCACGATGAGATCGACGATGCTATCCACCGTGCCCTGTTCATTCATCGAATTTTCGACTGCATGAAGGCGACCCGGTCGGGACTACAGTCGCTCTCGACCATCCGGGTGAGAATCGCGTTGGGAGCAATGGCAGATAGGATCAGCGCAACCCCAAGAAACAGAGTGAAAGTTGGGATTTGTTTCGCGGGCGAACATCTAGAATTGAATTTCACTTGGAATCCAGTGTCACCATTCGCTTTTTCCAGGAACTAGGCGCATCCCGCACTGGCCCTTGCGCCGTGCGTGTGCTAGCGGATGAAGAATGGCCGCCCGCTTTCAAAATATCGACCGTCAGACACCGAGGCTGCAGCCCGAGTGCCTTCAGGACTGGATCCCGGAAAACGACCACGCCCACATCGTCATTGATGCGGTCGCCGCACTCCAAGCCGGCGAACTCATCGCCA
Source organism: Verrucomicrobiales bacterium (assembly GCA_046155625.1). Taxonomy (GTDB): domain Bacteria; phylum Verrucomicrobiota; class Verrucomicrobiia; order Verrucomicrobiales; family V1-33; genus CAJBME01. Next base: position 17,215 of record JBJXFS010000222.1, read on the forward strand.
ATGGCGAAGACGCCGACAGCACGCCGCTCGAAGACGGCCTGTCCATCCCGCAGGAAATGGCCCGGCGCGGAACGCGCAAAGCCCGGTGGCAGGCCGCGCGCGAAGTCATCGAAGCCCGCGAGCGCGCCGCCGTGAAGAAGAATGGCACGGGCGCCGAATTCCCGGGTCTCCGCAAGCGCCGCCCGGCGCTCCCGCGCACCGCGATCGTCCTTGCCGCTGGGGCAGTGATGCTGGCCGGATGCGGGAAGAAGGAGGAGAGCGGCGGCGGAGAGGGGGAAGGAGCGGGAATCAAGATGGCCGCGCCCGTGCCTCTCGAGCCAGGGGAAGTTCGAAAGGAGCCGTTGTCCCCACGCCAGCCAGGCCCTGGCGGGACGGCTCTCTTCGAGCCGGTTTCCGCGGAGAAATCCGGTCTCGATTTCAGGCACCGCTGGGCGCCGCGCCATGAGGCAGAGAAAAATCACCTCAATTCCTCATTTTCCGGAGGCGGTGTGGCGCTGGGCGATGTCGACCACGACGGGCTGCCCGAGGTCTTTCTGACCCGTCCGCACGGAGGCTCGCGGCTCTATCGCAACCTCGGGAACTTCAAGTTCGAGGACATCACTGCCAGAATGGGACTCGAGCAGCTCCTCGCGAATCATTGGTCGATCAGCGGATCCTTCGTCGACATTCAGGGCGATGGTTATCTCGATCTCTACGTCTGCGGTTACGAGACGAAGAACCTCTTGTTCATCAACGATGGCAAGGGGCGCTACGCGGAGCGGGCGGCGGACTATGGGCTCGCGTTCGCGGGGGCCAGTCTCTTCATGACCTTTGCGGACTACGACCGCGACGGAGATCTTGACGCCTATCTCCTCACCAATCGCCTCACCGGGAAGGGGCGCCCCGAGAAGCTCGACTTCAAGGTCTTGCCGAGCGGAGAGGTGATCGTGCCGGAGCCTTACCGGGATGAACTGGGCGCCCTGCTCAAGCCCGACGGCACCCTGCATCAACACAA